>VBNY01000468.1:1272-2432 GCA_005877705.1 Gammaproteobacteria bacterium | reverse complement strand
GACGATTGTCCGGGAACCAGTCGAACTGGGGATAATAGTTGCCCTGCCCGATGAAGTCTGACTGATCATCGCGATCGAGCTGGTCAAAGATCGGGGTCTGCTCGCGCGTGCGGATGTCATACAGAAAAAGAACGGTCTTGCTTTTGACTCGCCGGACGAAGGCGACGTATCGACCGTCCGGCGAGGGCTCAGGGGTCGTTGCGCCGCCGAAGCCGCCGATCAGTTCCTCGGTCTCTCCCGTGAGCAGGTCGCGTCGCTTGATCTCGAAGTTCTTGTGGTTCGCATCGATGTAGATGTTCGATGCGTGAGGCGGGGTAACCTTCTCCGTGTAGTAGAGATAGCGTCCGTCGGGAGAAAACTGCGGCTCATGCACGTTCTCCCCAACGGTTGGCATCGGAACCAGCGGTTGCCCCGAGCCCCCTGCAAGATCGTACAACCGGATCTCGGACTTATGCAGCTTGTCGGCGCTCGGGTACATCCGGGCCCCCGCAATGTACGCGCCCTTCGCCCCCCAGGCGGGGCCCGTCATGACCGCGGTCGTCTCGCGTGTGACGGGGTGCGAGTTGGAGCCGTCAGCCTTGGACATCCATAGATTATCGCTGCCGCTCGCATCGCTAATGAAGAGAAGACTGTGACCGTCCGGACTGTACCGCGGCGTGCGCTGCATCGCCGGGCCACCGTGCACCAGCTTGGCCTCACCGCCCGCGACCGGGATTTGATAGATGTCGCCAAGCAGATCGAAAGCGATCGTCTCGCCATCAGGACTGACCGAGACACTCATCCAGGTGCCATCTGTGACGGTGAAATCCGCTTGCGTGTAAGGCTGATCAGTATTGCTGACGTCCCACGTCGGGTCCGCGCCGGCGACCGAAGCGAGAGCCCCCAGAAGACAACCTATGGAGGTCTGACAGAACGTGAGCACTTGACCTCGTCCCGCCCTAGCCACCCCACGCCTCGTTCCAGTCAATGCCGTTGTTGTCCCGCAACTCCCAGTAGAATTTCCCCCGTGGACGATCGTAGTTGCCAATCTCGTTCATGGTCATGGAGTCGTACAGCCGCCCGTTGACCATGGTGTAGCGCACCGTGTTTGTGTTATGAATATCTTCGAGCGGGTTGGCATCGAGGACGATCAGGTCGGCGAGCTTCCCTTCCTGCAGGGA
>VBNY01000468.1:0-1203 GCA_005877705.1 Gammaproteobacteria bacterium | reverse complement strand
ATCTCCCAATGTTCCGCGATTCCCGCGACCTGTCCGTGCGAGCCGACGTTGATGCTTACACCGGCGTCGTCCAGCTTCTTGACTGCGCGGGCGACCGAGCGGAAACCAATATCGTAAATTTCGTCTGCCGCGTGGATCGAAGTCATCCCACGTGCGTAAGGCGGTGCGCCGGGAGGCGTTCCAAGGGGGCTGTAGCCGCTTATAGTCTCCTGCACGTAGCTCCGGATCTTCGGATCATTCCAGGCCTCCGTGGTTGGGTACATATAATTCTCCCCGAACAGCTCCCCGAACGTCACGATGAGGGTGGGGGTATTGTGTGCCTGCGCGCGCCCGAGAAACTGAACAACATCGTCGTAATAGTTGGCGAGCGGAAAATTATGCTCGAGGTTGGTATGGCCATCTAGAATCATGGTGATGTCATTGTAGAAATGGCTCTCCCCTTCGACGACGACATTGATGCCGACTTCACGTGCGGCCTTGACGAGCATCTGGCGCTGGCGGCGCGCCGGCTGCTTGTAGCTCTTGATCGATACGCCACCGAGAGCTTTTTTGCGTGCGAGGATGTGTTGCGCGTCCGCATAGGAATCGATAGGCACGTAGACAAAGTCACTCTTCTGTGCGCGCCCGTAGATTACGGCGCCCGTGCCGATCCATCGCGGCCCGACTGTGATGCCAACCAGCGCCGTCTCCGTACTTTCGTAGCTAGTCAGCTCGTTGGGATATGGATCAAAATTAGTAGTCACGCCGAACGCGAGCGCGGCGTAGCGTTTGGGCTGCTTCTGCGGCACCACTCCCGTGTTGTAGCAGCAGTCGATATGTCCGTGCGCATCGATGAGCCCCGGCATCACCGTCTTGCCGGCAACGTCGACCACCTTGGCGCCCGCGGGGATCGCGACGCGATCGCTGGGACCCACCGCGGCGATACGGTTGCGCACCACCACAACCGTCCCTTTGTCGATGACCTCCTCGCCTCGCATGGTTAGCACGCGGCCATTGACGAAAGCGACGGTGCCGTCAGGCACATCGGGCGGAGCGATCAGCCCGATGGATGCATAGGACCGCGGTAAGGACACTCCCGCGGCAAGTTGCTGCGCGATCACGGCTCGATAGAGGTCGGGGCCGAGCGCCCAGTGCACGGTGGAGGAGTCCGCTGACCATGTCAGCCCGAAGCCGCCCTTGTCTGTCAACGCGCGAACAGGCACC
>VBNY01000459.1:1399-4444 GCA_005877705.1 Gammaproteobacteria bacterium | reverse complement strand
GCGCAACGTGGATTTTATTACACCGGACGGGAAGAACTACGACGGCTACCAGATTGCATACGCGCCGGATTTGACCGCAACGGCCGGTTACACGCACAACATACCGATCGGCCAGGCGACGCTGCGGGCGCGCATCTTTTGGCAATTCTCAAGCAGCTTTTATGGCGACTATGTGCATAACAGAGGGACGCGGCAGGGCCCCTCGGACAAGGGCGATGCCTCACTGACCTACGATACCTCCAAATGGTCCATCGGCGTGTGGGTCAAGAACATCCAGGACCGGGTGCGTATGTCCGCCACGGCGGCGGCGGGCATACCGGGTCCTGCGACGTCGTACCTCGATGAGCCGCGAACCTTCGGCGTGCGCTTTATGGCCACCTATTAAGACAGGCGCGCGCGAGTAGGAGACGACATGACGGAGTTGAGTAGGAGCGACATTTTCCTGGTTGGCAGCATACCGGTGGCCAGTGATACCTGCGAAGAAGCTCTGCGGCTCTGCGCCAAAGCGGTTGGCGATCGGGTGTTCGCGCTTCCTGATGGCGAAGTCGGGGACCGGCGCATGTGGATCGGCGGTCTGGGCAAAACGACATTCTCCAGGCATCCGGATCTGGAACCAGCGCCTGCTATCGTCGCACCGTTCGGTGCCTATCGCCCGAAGCCAGGGGTCGCAGCGCTCTCGTTGAATGGCTATCTGCCGTACGCCGACGCCGCTCTATCATCGTACGAGCATTTTCGTGAGCTTCGACACGCCGGCGAGATCCCGGCCGACGTGCGTTTTCAGGTCTCCTTGCCGACGCCGCACGCGGCGATTGGGGGTTACTTCGGCGATGTCGAACGGGAATGGCCGCTACTGCTACGCGCTTATGAGGAGGCGATCGTCGCGGACATCGGGCGGATGCTCGAGCGAATTCCGGCGCACGACCTGGTGATCCAGTGGGACTACTGCACGGAAATCTGCGATATGAAGTTCGCACAACACACCGCCGCCTCATACGTCGCGCCGCTCACGAAGCAGATTCCTCCGAAGGTCCTCTGCGGCTACCACATTTGTCTTGGCACGTGGCCGCAGGTACCTTTCGCGTCAGCTCGCGATCTCAGCTTCGTTGTTCGTGTAGCGAATGCACTTGTGAGAAACACGCCGCGCCGCGTCGACTTCCTGCACTTGCCGGTCGTCCCGACAGCCGGGCGTGAGTTCTTTGCGCCTCTGACGCAGCTCGAGATCGGCGCTGCCCGTGTTTTCCTTGGGGTCGAGGCGAAGGATGGTCGGGATGCGTTGCTTCGGCGAGCTCAAGCCGCGCGCGAATTCCTGCCCTCGTTCGGGATCTCGCACTACTGCGGCTACGGACGCGACACCGTCCAGGAGATGCCAAACCTTCTCGGCGACTTGCGGGCGGGCGCCGAACACCTTAAGGCGTCCAGCCTCTGACGCATCCGCATGAGTATGAATCCTATCGTTTTCTTGGTTAGTCCCGGAGGGGAACTATGGTCGTGAAAGCCGAAGAAGAGACTCAGCCAAATGCGCCGGCGACTGAGACTCGTAACTGGAGCTGCTACACCACTTCGCCCGCCCGTTCTCTGGAGATCTTCGAGAGAGCACGCACGCAATGTCCGGTTGCACATAGCAAGGAGCACGCCGGCTTTTACATGCTTCTCAACTACGACGACGTCAAAAGCGCAATGGCGGACCACAGAACGTACTCCTCCGAGCCGCAGGTGTTGCGTCCAATGCTTCCTCGCAAACCAATTCCCGCGCTTGAGATGGATCCGCCTCGCCACGCCGCTTGGCGGGCTATCTTCAACGGGGCAATAACGGCGAAGACTGCGAAGATGATGGAGCCGCTCGTACGTGCGGATATCGGTCACCATATCGATGCTTTCATCGAAAGGGGCTCTTGCGATCTGATCCACGAACTCGCGGAACCTGTTCCCGCAGAGGCCATCTGCCGGCTCGTTGGCATTGACGACATATTAGTGCCAAAAGTGCGTGAAACGGCTTTGGCCATGTTCGCAGCGCAGGGCAACCCGGAAGAGTTTGGTCGAAGGCAGGCGGCGTTTGCTGAAGTTACCGTCTCGGAGGTGCACAAGCGCCGGCTCAATCCTCGCGATGACTATCTCACGCAGCTCGCCTCCGTGGAAATCGAGGGGCGCTGTCTGGACGACAACGATTATGTGGTGCTACTAGCCGCATTCCTGGGAGCTGGACATCATAGTACGACGTCGGCCATGGCGAGCCTTGTCTACGAGGTTTTCTCAAAGCCACAAGTTCGTGATGAGTTGAAGAGGGAGCCATCTAAGATTTCAAACGCGATCGAGGAGGCACTGCGTCTCCACCCACCTTTTTTCGGTTTCTTTAGACGCGCGACCAAGGCGACACAGGTCGGGGGCGTCGAAATCCCGGCCGGTGCCGACGTCTATATGGGGTGGGCAGCTGCCAATCGCGACCCGAAAGTCTTTGAGGCTCCGACTGCGTATCAAGTGAATCGACCGCACAACCGGCACCTCGCCTTTGGATTCGGTATCCATTCCTGTCCAGGAGCTGCCTTGGCACGGATGGAACTGCGCGTGCTCCTCGAGGAGCTACTTCGAAGGCTCCCTGACATGCGGGTCGAGGTGGACAACCCTGTCTACAACTTCGGCGGCGGCGACTACTCGTTTATCGCCACTCTGCCCGTCACATTTACTCCTGCGGCACCGGAGCGCCGAGCGTCCGAACATTGAGGCTACGCCGGGCGGGTGTTGCAAGGCCAGCGATTGACGGGTGACTTTGTGGATGCCTGGCGCAACTCGGCGGGACGAGTGATGCGCACTGATCTGAGTGAAGAGTTCGATATGCATCTCGTCGTCGCAACGCGTGAAGAAGCGGCTGACGGAGTCATTGTGCTCACACTGCGCGATTGCGCCGGGGGCCAATTGCCCCGCTGGCAACCGGGTGCGCATGTGGACTTGATTTTGAGCCCTGAGTTTACGCGGCAGTACTCCTTGTGCGGCCTACCCACCGACCGCAGCTGCCACCGGATCGCTGTGTTGCGCGATCCCAAGGGCCGC
>VBNY01000459.1:0-1356 GCA_005877705.1 Gammaproteobacteria bacterium | reverse complement strand
GGCCCTCGAAACAACTTTCCACTAGTGCAGGCACCCCGTTATCTGTTCATCGGGGGCGGCATAGGGATAACTCCTCTTATTCCCATGCTGGCGACGGCGCAAGCCGCCGGAGCTGACTGGCGCCTGGTGTACGGTGGCAGGTCCAGGGCCTCGATGGCATTCTCCGAGGAATTGCAGACTTGCTACCCGGGACGGATCACTCTCTGGCCGCAGGACGAGAGTGGATTGCTGAACCTCGCCGTGATGTTGGCGCATCCCGCCGAGGATCTTTTGGTCTATTGCTGCGGACCGGAGCCGCTACTCGCGGCCGTGGAGGAACATTGCGCCTCCTGGCGACGTGGCATGTTGCATGTCGAGCGCTTCGCGCCAAGACCAGTCGAAGAACCTATTTGCGATAGAGCCTTCGAAGTGGAGCTGGCGATATCGGGAAAGACCATTGTCGTTCCAGTGGGGAAAAGCATTCTCGAGGCAGTGCGGGAGGCGGGAATGGAGGCGCTGTCAGCCTGCGGCGAAGGGACCTGCGGTACGTGCGAGACGCCTGTGTTGGAAGGCTCGATCGATCATCGAGATTCCGTATTGACATCCGCGGAACGCGCCGCTCAGATCACAATGATGATTTGTGTCTCTCGCGCTGCCTGCCCTCGGCTCGTGCTCATGTTGTGACAGCATTCCCAGCTTCCGACCGTGCGGCGGGGGCGGACGGGATCCGATTCAACTCCGTGGCGAGCGCACGCCCCTCTTCGTCCGTCAGCGCGGCTTCCTGCAGGCGCGCGAATATCGCTGCGCCATCCGCGCGCGCTTCGAGGCGATCTAACTGCGCCACGAGCGTCATGAAGTTGCGCCAGCCACGCTCGTGCGTCTCGCCATAGCCTTTGATCAGGCGCTGCGCCTTGGCGAGCTCCGTTGCCAGCCCGTAGTTGCGCGGCGCTAGCCGTGCCATGCGCTCGAGCCACTGCTCGATGCGGGCGTTCTCTTCCTGGTAGCGCAGCGTTGCGCGCCGCCAGCGTTTCAACCCTCCCAGCGTGTGCAGAAAGAGAAAGCCGCTGACGGTGGTGGTTCGGATCTGCTTCCCGCCGGTCCAGAGGGCCAGAGCCCGGCACAGGCGCGGCGCGGCGAGCAGCCGTCGGCCCAGACGGGCAGGCAGCGTCCCGGCAATCTCGGCGACCCGGGGCTTCATGAACTCCGTGATGCCGACGAGTTGGTCGGGCTCCGCGCGCACCTCGTCGCGAACGCGCGCGAAGCGCGTCGAGCGCGTCTTCAAGTCGGCGACCCGAATGGTGTCTTCGAAGCTCATCCACAGCGCCAGCCCCCGCGCGGCCGCCGCGGTCAACTCCAAAGACGCGCCCTCCGGCTGTT
>VBNY01000155.1 GCA_005877705.1 Gammaproteobacteria bacterium | reverse complement strand
AGGCTCGGCGGTTGGCGCAGGCGTCGATGCAGCTACACGCGCCGCCGCGAGATCCGATTCGAGCCGGCTCACGTCCTGCTTGAGCTTTTCCACCTCCGCAGAGCGTTCGACCAGGCGCCGCTGCAACGGCAACTCCGGCGACAGGTATGCGGCCTTGACCCAACCTTCCGCGCCGTTCGCAAGACGCACATGAGCCTCCCCGCCGCTCTGGCGTTCCAAAAGCTCTACGCGATCACCGCTGCGCAGCGTCGCGACTCGCTCTCCCGAGCCTCCCGGAACGCTGCTCACGGTCACGACGAGCTGCTCGATGACATAGAGTGCTTCCGCGTGGATTGCCGGTGCCACGCACGCGCACACGAGCAGGCATGAAGACCGAAATCTCACGGCACCTCAGGCTGCGAGCTCGCCCGGGGCGACGATGCCGTGCTGCTTCAACAGCGGGCGAACATCCGGTCGGCGGCCGCGGAACTCGATGAAGGCCTCGAGCGCGTCGCGGCTGCCGCCGCGGGCGAGGATCGAGTCGAGGAAACGCTGGGCGGTACCCCGGTCGAACACGCCGTTCTCCTCAAACGCCGCGAACGCGTCGGCGGCGAGCACCTCCGCCCACTTGTAGCTGTAGTATCCGGCGGCGTAACCGCCGGCGAAGATGTGTCCGAAGCTGTTGGGAAACCGATTCCACTCCGGGACCGGTACGACCGCGACCTCCCGCCGCACTTCGCGCAGCACCTCCAGGATGCGTCCGCCGCGCTCCGCGGAGTACTGCGCGTGCAACCGGAAATCGAACAGTGCGAATTCGAGTTGCCGCATCATCTGCAGGCCGGCGTGGAAACTGCGTGTGGCGATCAGACGCGACTGCGTCTCGGCCGGTAGCGGCGCGCCGCTGTGGACGTGGCTCGAGATGCGCCGCAGCACATCCGGATGCCAGGCATAGTTCTCCAGGAACTGGCTCGGCAGCTCCACCGCGTCCCAGGCCACGCCGTTGATCCCTGCGAGGCTCGGATAATCGACCCGCGTCAGCAGATGATGCAGCCCGTGGCCGAACTCGTGGAACAGCGTGAGCACGTCGTCGTGGGTCAGCAGCGCCGGACGATCCGTGCTCGGCGGCAGGAAGTTGCAGACGAGATAGGCGACCGGCAGAGCCGCTCCGCAGGCCAGCCGCTTGCGGCCGATGCACTCGTCCATCCACGCGCCGCTGCGCTTGTTGGGGCGTGCGTAGGCGTCGAGGTAGAAGCTGCCGAGCGGCTGCTCGCCCGCGCTTTCGATCTCGAAGTAGCGCACATCGGGGTGCCACACCGGTGCGCCCGGCCGCTCCCGGACGCGCACGCCGAACAGCCGCTGCGCCACCTCGAACAGGCCGATGAGCACTCGCGGCAGCGGAAAATACGGCCGCAGCTCCTCCTGCGAGACCGAGTAGCGGGTGCGCTGCAGCCGCTCGGCGTAGAAGCCCACGTCCCACGCAGCGAGGCTGCGTCCGGCGAAGGCTTCGAGCTCTGCGAATTCCTGCACCGCGGCGGCGCGCGCCGAGCCGGCCAGATCGTGCAGGAACTGCAGAACCTCCTCGACGGTGTGCGCCATCCGGGTCGCGAGCGCGTACTCGGCGTAGCTCGAGAAATCGAGCAGCCGGGCCAGCTCGTGGCGCCGGCGCAGGACGTCCTCCATGACCGCGGAGTTGTCCCAGCGGCCGGCGTTCGGCCCTTGATCCGATGCACGTGTCGTCCACGCTTCGTAGAACGCACGGCGCAGGGTTTCGGATTCGGCGTCCGTGGCGACAGCGACGTAGGTCGGCTGGTCGAGCGTCAGGACCCAACCTTCCACGCGCTGCTCGTGGGCGCGCCGGCGGGCCTGATCGACGAGCATGTCATTGAGGCCGTGCAGCTCGGGCGCAGCGGCGATGTGATAGGTCCAACCGTTGGTGGCATCGAGGACGTTCTCTTCGAACTTCGCCTGCAGCTGTGTGAGCTCGAGCATCGCCGTCTTGAAGCGCTGCTTGCGCTCGGCAGGCAGTCCGACCCCGGCCAGCCGGAAGTCGCGCAGCGCGTGCTCGATGACCTGCCGCTGCGTGGGACCGAGGACGGCACCTTCCTGCTCGATGATGGTGCGATAGGCCCGGTAAAGCGGCTCGCTCTGGGTGAGATCCGTCTGGTAGGCCGACAGCAGCGGCAGGCATGCGTTGTAGCCCGCCCTGAGCGCGTCGGAATTCAGCACCGCGTTCAAGTGACTGACGGGCGACCAGGTGCGCGAGACCCGGTGCTGCAACTCCTCGAGGGGCTCGACGACCGTCGCAAAGGTGGGTGCCGCGACAGCGGCGAGCTCCTGGATGCGCTCGCGGCTGCGCGCCAGCAGCTGTCGCACCGCGGGCTCGACGTGCTCGGGGCGAATGTGCGTGAACGGCGGCAGAGGTTCGTGTTCCAGCAGAGGGTTGTCCATCAGTGCCTCATCCGTGGGTGCAAAACCATTCTACCTTTATCGGGGACTCGGCACTTTGCGAACGGGGGATGGATCATCCTTGGGTCCCCCTTGCCATGTAACATGGCGCCCTCACGATCTGAGCTGCAACCCAAAGAGTGGTTATGGCCGACGAATTCGACTTGATTGTGATCGGTGGCGGCAGCGGCGGGCTGGCCGCTGCGCAGCGCGCCGCGGAGTACGGCGCGAGGGCAGTCCTCGTGGAATCGGACCGCCTCGGCGGCACCTGCGTCAATGTCGGCTGCGTGCCGAAGAAGGTGATGTGGAATGCCGCGGAGGTTGCAGCCAGCCTCGGGGACGCCGCGGATTACGGCTTTCGCATGACGGCCGACGGTCACGACTGGCCGCTGCTGAAGACGAAGCGCGACGCTTACATCCTGCGGCTGAACGCCATCTACGAAAGCAATCTCGCCAAGCACGACGTGCAGCTGGTGCGGGCTCGGGCGCACTTCATCGACGAGCACACGGTGGCGGCCGCGGGCCGCAAGCTGACGGCGGAGCACATCGTCATCGCCACGGGCGCCAGGCCACTGTTGCCCGCGATCGCAGGCGCGGAGCTCGGCATCACTTCCGACAGTTTCTTCGAGCTCGAGCAGCGGCCCGAACGGGTCGCGGTCGTGGGCAGCGGCTACATCGCGATCGAGCTCACCGGCATCTTTGCCGCGCTCGGCGCGCACACGACGCTGGTGCTGCGCGGCGAGACGGCGCTCAAGCATTTCGACTCGATGCTCGGCGAGGTGACCTTGAAGATCCTGCGCGACGAGGGCGTGGAGATCGTCACCAACGCCTGGCCCCAGGCGCTCGAGCTCAACGTCAACGGAGCTCTGCAGCTCGAGGTCCGTGACGGCCGGCTGTTGACGCCCTTCGATAGCGTGCTGTGGGCGATCGGGCGCGCCCCCGTCGTGGAGGACCTGCGGCTCGAGCGCGCCGGCGTCCAGGTGGATGCCTACGGGTTCATCGTCACGGACAAGCAGCAAGCGACCAGCGCCGAGGGCATTTACGCTGTCGGCGATGTAACGGGGCGGGCGCAGCTCACGCCGGTCGCCATTGCAGCGGGCAGGCGCCTGAGCGAGCGCCTGTTCGGCGGCAAGCCCGATCGCCATCTCGACTACGAAAACATTCCGACCGTGGTGTTTGGACATCCGCCGATCGGCACGGTCGGGCTATCCGAACGGGCGGCGCGGGACGCCTACGGAGACGACGCCGTCAGCGTGTTCAGAACAACCTTCGTGCCGCTGTATAACGCGCTCACCACTAGTAAACCCCACTGTGACATGAAGCTCGTGACGGTGGGCACGGAGCGGCGCGTTGTGGGCGTGCATGTGGTGGGCCCCGGCGCCGACGAGATGCTGCAGGGCTTCGCAGTTGCAGTGCGCATGGGGGCGACCAAGGAGGACTTCGACGACACCGTCGCGATTCATCCCACCATCGCGGAGGAGCTCGTCACGTTGCGCTGATGCTGGCGCAGGGCGGCCAACACCGGGGCGGTGGACGGGCGCATGCCGCGCCAGATGCGGAATGACTCGGCGGCCTGCTCCACCAACATCCCCCAACCTTGCACGGCGCGGGTGCAGCCGTGCTCGAGCGCCCAGCGTACGAACGCCGTATCGCCTTTGCCGTAAGCCATGTCATAACAGACCGTCTGCGGGCCGAGAACCGTCGCGGGGACGGCCGGGATCTCGCCGCTCAGGCTGGCGGCGGTAGCGTTGATGAGGAGATCGAATGCCCCGCCGGGGATGTGCTCCAGGCCAACAGCGCTGACGACGCCTAACTTTGCAAATGCCGCGGCCAGCGACTGCGCACGCTCGGGCGTGCGGTTGGCGATGACTGTCTCGGAGGGCTGCAGCGTCAGCAGCGGCGCGAGCACCCCGCGTGCGGCGCCCCCGGCGCCGATGATCAACACGCGACGTTGGGTGACGACGATGCCGAGGTTGTCGCACAGGTCGCGCATGAGCCCGGTCCCGTCAGTGTTGTCACCGAGGAGCGTGCCGTCGTTGCACAGCGCCAGCGTGTTGACGGCGGCGGCGTGCGCGGCCCGGGCGGTGAGGTCCTGTGCGAGCTGCAGCGCCGCAACCTTGTGAGGCAGCGTCACGTTGAGCCCCCGGCCGCCCTGGCGGAAGAACTCGCGCACGCGCTGCGCGAACTCCTCGGCCGTGAAGTCGTACAGCCGGTAGCTCATCGACTCGCCAGTCTCGCGCGCGAACAGGCCATGGATGAACGGCGACCAGCTGTGCGCAATCGGGTGGCCGACGACCCCGTACTGGTCGACCGAGCCACTCGACGGGTGGGAAGCAGCGGGCATCGGCGGATTCTATCCCGCTCACCGAGCCGCCGCACATGTCGTTGCCTCAAGATGCGCCGGCAGGCGCTATCTGGATGCTGGTGCCCCCCTCGTGTCCAACATCGAGCTGGCGTTGCAGCTCGGGCAACCACACGTGCATGCGCTCGGCAAGCAGATAAGGCGGGTTCACGATCAGCATTCCGGAGCCGTTGAGCGATACGCGCGAATCGCGCGGATACAGCCATAACTCGCTCGCGAGCGTCTCACAGTCGATGCGGCGCGCAACGCCGGCGCGCCAGGCCGCGATCTCGCGCTCGTCCTTGATCGGATACCACGCCGCGATGATGCCGGTGCGGAACCTGCGCAACGCCTCGACAATCGCCGCGGTCACGCGCTCGAAATCCCGCATCGTCTCCTCGTATGGCGGGTCGATGAACGTCAACCCGCGCCGCTGCGGCGGCGGCAGCCAGGCGCGCAGCCGCTCGAAGCCGTCGCCGCGCTCGAGGCGCAAGCGCGCGTTGGCATCGGCCGCGGGGTCGAGCGCATGCTCGAGCGCCCGCGCTTCGGCGGGCGCCAGCTCGATGAACACGGCGCGATCCTGCGGCCGCAACTCGTGCACCGCGAGCACCGGAGAGCCGGGATAGAAGCGCGGGTTACCGTGTTGAGCCCTGAGCTGCGCGAGGAGGGCCGCGTACTGCCGAAGCTCCGCGGCGCTGTGCGCGGCCGCGCAGAATCGCCCGATGCCGGCGGCGGTCTCCGCGGTAGGGTTCGACAGATCGTAGGCGCCTCGGCCGGCGTGCGTCTCCAGGTAGAGAAAGCCCTTGTCCTTGCGCTTGAGCGCCGCCAGCAGGGCAAGCAGCGTAACGTGCTTGTGCAGGTCGGCAAAGTTGCCCGCATGGAAAGTGTGCCGATACTTCATCGCGGCATCGACGAGCCGCGTTCGCTATTTGACTCCACGTGTCCGACGTGCAACGCCCTTGGGAGCCGTCTGCGGCTTGCGTGACGGGAGCTTTCTTCCCAACGGCTTCACAGCCGCTGCGCCGCGCGCCTTGCGACCGTCACGGACCGCGGCTTTGGACGTCAAGCGCTTGGCCGGCGCCGGCGGGTGACTTGCCGGCGCCGCGGGGTCCGAAGGTGTCGCGCTCGGCGGCGCCTCAGGCGCGACCGCACGCGCCGCGCGCTTGCCACGACCGAAGCGGCCGCCCGTGCGCACGGGCGCCTGCTCGATCAGGGTGCGGCATTCCTCCAGCGTCAGCGACTTCGGATCGCGGTCCTTGGGGATCTTGGCGTTCTTCTTGCCGTCGGTGACATAGGGGCCGTAGCGGCCATTCAGCACCTGAATGCCCTCGGCGCTGAATTCCTGGATGATGCGGTTCGCGTCCGCCTCCTGCTTCAGGCGGATGACTTCGAACGCGCGCTCGAGCGTCACCGTGTACGGATCGTCCTCCTTGAGCGAGACGTACTTGCTGCCGTACTTCACGTAAGGACCGAACCGGCCGACGTTGGCCATCACCGGCTCGCCGTCCGGCGTCTGCCCGAGGGTACGCGGCAGCTTGAACAGCTCCATCGCGTCCGCGAGCGTGACCGCATCCATCTTCTGGCCGGCTCTGAGCCCCGCGAACCGCGGCTTCTCCTCGTCGTCCTTGGTGCCGATCTGCACGAACGGCCCGTAACGGCCCATGCGCACCGTGACCGGCTTGCCTGTGGCGGGGTCCTTGCCGAGCTCACGCGCCTGCGCGACCTGCTCGCGCGTGACGTTCTTCTCGATCTTTTCGACCTGATGGATGAACGGCTTCCAGAACTTGTCGAGCGGGGTAGTCCACTCCTCCTCGCCGCGTGAGACCGCGTCGAGCTCGTCCTCCATCGCCGCCGTGAAGCCGTACTCCACGTAACGATGGAAGTGGTGTGTCAGGAAGCGGTTGACGATCTTGCCGATGTCCGTCGGCACGAAGCGCCGGTTGTCCATCTCGACGTACTCGCGATCCTGCAAAGTCGAGATGATCGTGGCATAGGTCGAAGGCCGGCCGATGCCGTGCTCTTCGAGCGCCTTCACGAGGGAGGCTTCCGAATACCGTGGCGGCGGTTCCGTGAAATGCTGCTCGGGGCGCAGCGCGAGCAAGGTGACGGTGTCGCCTTCCTGCATCGGCGGCAACACATGGTCGGTCTCGTCGGCCTTGGTGTCGTCCGTGCCTTCCTGGTACACGGACATGTAACCGGCCTTGACCAGCGTCGAGCCGTTCGCGCGCAGCAGGTGCCGCTCGGGTCCGTCCGGGCCGGCGAGCATATCGACCGCGACGGTGTCGAACAGGGCGTGGCTCATCTGAGATGCGACCGCGCGCTTCCAGATCAGCGCGTACAGCCGATAAAGGTCACCGTCGATCTTGCCTTCGACGCCGGCGGGTGTAATCGCCGCCGAGGTCGGACGTATGGCCTCGTGCGCCTCCTGCGCATTCTTCGACTTCGTCTTGTAGATGCGCGGCTCTTCGGCGACTTCGTCCTTGCCGTACAACTTGCCTGCGACCTCGCGGATTTCGTTGATGGCCTCGGCCGCGAGCGACACGGAGTCGGTGCGCATATACGTGATGAGCCCGACGCTGCCCTCGCCAATGTCGAGGCCCTCGTAGAGTTGCTGCGCGAGGCGCATGGTTCGCCGCGCGTTGAACCCGAGCTTGCGCGCCGCTTCCTGCTGCAGCGTCGAGGTCGTGAACGGCGGGGCGGGATGACGCCGGCGCTGCTTGCGGTCGATCGCGAGGACGCGCAGTTGCCCCAGACCTTCGCCGGCGCCGGCCGCCGCGGCGCGCGCGCCCGCCTCGA
Organism: Gammaproteobacteria bacterium; assembly: GCA_005877705.1. Lineage (GTDB taxonomy): Bacteria > Pseudomonadota > Gammaproteobacteria > Steroidobacterales > Steroidobacteraceae > 13-2-20CM-66-19. The sequence goes on along the minus strand of VBNY01000155.1, from coordinate 2,904 downwards.
TCGCGCGCTCGACCTCGCGCGCCTGCGCCTCACTCGCTGAGCTTGAGCGGGAAGGCCTGCGCGCTGTGGGAGCCTTCGCCGTCGATGGTCCAGTATTCCTGAGCAACGAACGCCGCGATCTCTTCCTCGCGCTCGCAGATCATGCGCAGCGCCGGGCTCTGCACGCGCCCGGCCGACAGCCCGCGGCGCACCTTCTTCCATAACAGCGGCGAGAGATTGAAGCCGACCAGATAGTCGAGCGCACGCCGCGCCTGCTGCGCGTTCACGAGCTCGAGCGACAGGCGCCGCGGCTGCCCTACGGCGGCGCGGATGGCGTTGCGCGTGATCTCGTAGAACACGACGCGGTGGACGGCCTTGCCGTCGAGATCGCCGCGCGACTTCAGAATCTCGCTCAGGTGCCAGGCGATCGCCTCACCCTCGCGATCCGGGTCGGTCGCCAGATACAGCGCCTTGGACTTGCGCAGGGTGCGCGCGATCGTCTCGACGTGGCGCTCGTTCTTCTCGAGCACCTGGTATTTCATGGCGTAGCCGTTGTCCGGATCGACGGCGCCTTCCTTGGGCACGAGATCGCGCACGTGCCCGTAGGAGGCGAGCACGTCGAAATCCTTACCGAGGTATTTCTTGATGGTCTTCGCCTTGGCGGGCGATTCGACTATGACCAGATTGTCTGCCATTGCTTCCCTGGAAATCCCTCAGCCATAAACAAAAAACCGCGGACGAGCCGCGGACCGCAATCTTGCCCCCAGAGGCCGGCCATCTCAGTGCGGGGTGTTGGAGTGCCCACCGGACACCAGATCTTCCAGCATCTCGAACGCCACCTCCTGCCCCGGCTGGCTCGACAGCACCATGAGCACGACCCACTTGAGCTGCTCCGTGTCGAGCTCGTCGGCATCGAGCGCCAGCATGCGCTCGATCACGATCTCACGCTGCTGCGGCGAGAGAATACCGAGGCGCTCGAGCGTAACCAGGAACCCGCGGCACTCGGTCGAGAGGCGCGCGAGCTCGCAGTCCGAAAAAACGCGCACGGCGGGTCCCTTGCCCGCGTCACTTACCGACACCGGCAGGGGCGGCCGATCCCGGTCGCAGGCGAGATCCGCCAGCCAGTCGAGCGCGCGCTCGACATTCACCTGAGCGAAACCGGCGCGCTCGAGATCGCGCACCAGATGCGCGCGTTCGGGCACTTCCGCCACCTCCGTGAGCATGTAGCGGTCGAAGACGTAGATCAGGATGTCGAGAACGCTACCGGTGATCATGTGATCATGTGGGCATGCGGCCATAACGGCCGCCGGGCAGGGCTGCCACGCGGCCTTCGAGCTCGAGAATCAGCAACATCGATGCGATCGACTCACCCGGCAGCCCGGTCCGTGCGACGAGCACATCGATGGTCGCGGGTTCAAAGCCCAGGGCATCTAACAGCATTTCATACTCCTTGTCCATGACAGGGGGGCTGTCAGCGGCGGCTGCCTTCGTGGTAAGTCCTTCTGCGGTAAGGGAAATATTCAGCTCGGAAAGAACGTCCGCGGCCTCCTCGACGAGCTTGGCACCGTCGCGGATCAATTGATGGCAGCCGCGCGAGACCGGGCTATGGATCGAGCCGGGGATCGCGAACACTTCGCGCCCCTGTTCCGCGGCGAAGCGTGCCGTGATCAGCGAGCCGCTCTCGCGCGCAGCCTCCACCACCAGCGTGCCGAGCGACAGCCCGCTGATGAGCCGGTTGCGGCGCGGAAAGTTCGATCGCAACGGACGCGTGCCAGGTGGAAATTCCGACACGAGCGCGCCGCACTCGCGAATGCGCGTGGCGAGACCGGTATTTTCCGGTGGATAGACCCGGTCGAGGCCCGTACCGAACACCGCCACGGTGACCCCGCCAGCGAGCAGCGCGCCCTCATGGCTCGCGGCGTCGATGCCAACGGCGAGCCCGCTCGTGACGGTGAGACCGGTCCGCGCGAACCACGCGGCGAACTCACGCGCAGTTGCACGTCCGGCGGGAGTCGGGCTGCGGGAGCCGACCATCGCGAGCTGCGCCGACCTCAAGGCCTCGACGGATCCCAGCACGAACAGTACGGGCGGCGCGCCTGTTGTCTGCGCCAGCAGCGGCGGATAGCCTGCCTCGCCGCACAGAATGACCTGCGCGCCGCTCGTTTGAAGCCATTCGAGGTCCGCGCGCAGCGCGCTCTCGTCGGGCGACAGCAGGAATTGGCGCGTGGCGGCCGGAATCTCGGCCTGGCGCAGCGCGCGGGCTTCGCAAATGCGCTGAATCTCGCCTTGCGCGGCAGAAATGAGTGAGGGCAGGTGCTGTGCCTTGAGGCCCGGCGCTCTGGCCAACACTGCGCGGACTGCGGTCGCTTCCATAGCGCGGCAGAATAGACATCCGCGCGCAGATAACCAACGCCGGCTAGGCTGGCTCGCCGGAACCGGCATGCTGTTCGCGGGCAGTCGCTCTTAGAGCAACCGGCATGCTACTCGCGGGGGAAAGTCACGCCGCAGCCCATTTCAGCCAATCATTCAAGGATTATGGACGAGGTCCGCCACGTGAATCGTGTCGGAGGCTCCCACGATCAGCCCGTAGCTCAGCCTGTCGAACGACTTGAACACGAGCAGCGTGCCCGCGCGCTCATCCGGCAATCTCACCTTGGGAGCGAGCGAAGTGCCCAAGTCGCCGAGCGTGCGGGTGATGCCGCGCCCCCCGCCATAGATGTCACGGACAACCGCCCCCGCTTGGTCGATTGCCAGGACGCTGCCGGCGTCGAGCCCGTAGCGCTTACCGCGATTGATGACGACGATCTGGTATTGACCGATGAGCGTCGTGCCGTCGATCACGGAGATGATGCGGCCATGCACGTCGGTGTGCGGCGCGCGCAGCATGAAGTTCAGCGGCACCTCGGTATCCGTCGACAGCAGCTT
>VBNY01000154.1 GCA_005877705.1 Gammaproteobacteria bacterium | reverse complement strand
CTTGCGAAAGAATGCTCGAGTGGATCCTTGCACCCCGAAGAGATCGACGAGCAACGCTTTGCAGGGGCGCTCGAGCTGGCGGGGCTGCCCGATGCGGAGCTGCTGGTTCGCACCGGCGGCGAGCGACGCATCAGCAATTTTCTGCTGTGGAACCTCGCCTACACCGAGCTGTACTTCAGCGAGTGCCTGTGGCCGGACTTCGATCTGGCCGAGCTCGAGGCGGCGTTCGCGTTTTTCGCGACGCGCGAGCGGCGCTTCGGCCGCACGTCGCAGCAGCGGCGGCACGAAAGTGCGTGATCCGGTGAACGAGTCGCTGCGCAAGCGGGTGATTACCGCCGTCGTGCTGGCCGTGGCGCTGCTGGCGGTCCTGTTCTGGCTGCCGGCCGCGGCGACCGTTGTCGTGCTGACGGCGCTCGTGCTCATGGGTGCCTGGGAGTGGTCCGCGTTCCTGCGATTGGCCGCCGCGCCACAGCGGGTGGCGTATGTTGCGCTCGTGGCGCTGCTGCTGCCGGCCGTGTGGCTCATAACCGCGACCCCCGAGGGACGCAACGTCGTCCTGTCGGCCGCCGTGCTCTGGTGGCTCGGGGCGCTCGGGTGGATCGTGTTCGCGCCGCGGAGCGTCACTGCGTGGTCGGCCGGCCTGGCCGGCGTGCTCGCGCTCGTGCCCGCTTGGCTCGCACTCGTGCGGCTGCGGGAGATCGAGCCGCAGCCGCGAGGCGCGCAATGGGTGCTGTTCGCGCTGCTGCTCGTGTGGGTGGCCGACAGCGGCGCCTTTTTCTTCGGGCGCCGCTACGGGCGCGTGCGCCTGGCGCCGGATGTCTCGCCGGGAAAAACCTGGGAAGGAGTGCTCGGCGGGGTCGCCGTGAGCGCCCTCGTGGCCGTTGGGGGCAGCGTGTGGTTCGGCGTTCCGCTGCCGGTGTTCGTGCCGCTGTGCCTCGCGGTCGTCGGCTTCTCGATCGTCGGCGATCTCACCGAGAGCCTGCTGAAACGCTTCGCCGGCCTCAAGGATAGCGGTACCCTGTTTCCCGGACACGGCGGCGTCATGGACCGGATCGATAGCGTGACGGGCGCCGCGCCCGTGCTGTTCTTCGGGCTCGCACTTCTTGGAGTCGTGGCGTGATCGGCGTGGTGGTGCTCGGCTCGACCGGCTCTGTCGGCGAGAGCACGCTCGAGGTGCTCGCGCGGCATCCCGATCGCTTCCACTTGGTGGCCCTCGGCGCAAACCGCAACGCGGTCAAGCTCGCCGCGCAGGTCCTGCGTTGGCGTCCGGCATACGCGGCGTTGGCGGATGAGACTGCGGCGCGCACGCTCGTCGAGCTCCTCGGCGGGCAGGCCCCGCAGACGCGGGTGCTCGCGGGTGACAGCGGGCTGCTGGAGATCGCGGCGCTGCCCGAGGCGCAGTCCGTGATGGCGGCGATTGTCGGCGCCGCGGGCTTGCCCTCCACGCTGGCGGCGGCGCGCGCGGGCAAGCGCCTGCTGCTGGCCAACAAGGAGTCGCTGGTGATGGCGGGTCCGCTCCTGATGGAGGCGGTCCGCTCGTGCGGCGCGACTCTGCTGCCGATCGACAGTGAGCACAACGCCATCTTCCAGTGCCTGCCGCCGACGGCACGCGCCGGCGTCGCGCCCCCAGGAGTGCGCCGCGTGTTGCTCACCGCGTCCGGCGGGCCGTTCCGGGACCTGCCTCTTGCCGCGCTCGCGACCGTTACGCCCGAGGCCGCGTGCGCCCATCCCAACTGGGTGATGGGGCGCAAGATCTCGGTGGATTCGGCGACGCTGATGAACAAGGGCCTCGAGCTCATCGAGGCCTGTCTGCTGTTCGGGTTGACGCCCGCGCAGGTGGACATCGTCGTTCATCCCCAGAGCATCGTGCACTCGCTGGTCGAATATCTGGACGGCTCGATGCTGGCGCAGCTCAGCAGGCCCGACATGCGCACGCCGATCGCCCACGCGCTGGCCTGGCCCGAGAGAATCTCCGCCGGTGTAGAATTCCTCGATCTTGTCAGGACGGCGCGGCTCGACTTCCACGCCCCCGATCACGACAGGTTCCGCTGCCTGGGGCTGGCGCAGGGCGCGGCGCGCTCCGGCGGCCTGGCGCCGGTGCTGCTCAATGCCGCCAACGAGGTGGCCGTCGAGGCCTTCCTCGAGCGGCGATTGAACTTTCTCGAGATCGCCGCAGTCATTGAAGCCGTGGTCAGCAGGGGGGCCGAGGGAGTGATCGGGGGGCTGGACGACGTGCTGGCGGCCGATGCGCAAGGCAGACAGCTGGCACGTGAGCGGATCTTCGGGCCGCGCGCCGCGACAAGAGCTGAGTCACTGAGGGGCGCTCGCGCATGAATCTCATCTGGTACGCGCTGTGGTTCGTCGTCGCCGTGAGCCTGCTCGTCACGGTGCACGAGTTCGGCCACTTCTGGGTTGCCAGAAGGCTCGGCTTCAAGGTGCTGCGGTTTTCGGTCGGCTTCGGCAAGCCGCTCGTGCGGCGCGTGGCGGGGGCCGATCGCGTCGAATACGTGATCGCCGCCATCCCGCTCGGCGGCTACGTGAAGCTGCTCGATGAGCGCGAGGGTCCGGTCGCGCCCGAGGACCTGGCGCGCTCCTTCACGCGCCGGCCGCCGTGGCAACGCATCGTCGTGCTGCTCGCGGGTCCCTGTTTCAACATCCTGTTCGCGGTGCTGCTGCTGTGGGGCATGTTTTGGGCGAGCGGCGTGACCGAGGTCAAGCCGGTCGTCGGCGACCTCGCGCAGGGTTCGATCGCCGCGCGCGCGGGGCTGCGCTCCGGAGACGAGATCCGCGCCATCAACGGCAGCGCCGTCACGGGTCAGCGTGATGTCGTGTTTGGGCTGCTGGATGCGATGAGCTCGCGCGGCGAGGCCGCCCTGGCGGTGCGCGCGGCGGATGGGGCGGTGCACACCGTGACCCTCAGCGTGCCCGACGCCGCTCAGCGCCGCCGACTGACGGAACCTGCGGAGCTCTTCAGGGGCCTCGGGTTTCAATTCTGGGCGCCGCCGATCCCCGCGGTGCTCGGGCAGGTCATGCCGGACGGACCCGCCGCGCGCGCCGGCCTCAAGGCCGGCGACCAGATCGTCGCGATCGAAGGCGCGCCGGTGAGCGATTTCCGCGAGATCGTGGCGCGCATCAGCGCGCACCCGGGCGAGACTCTTGCAATCACCTATCGGCGCGGCGGCGTGGAGCAGACAGCGCGCGTGGCCGTGGCGGCCGAGGAGGCCGGGGCCAAGCGCATCGGACGCATCCGCGTGATGCAGCCGCAGGGAATCACCTATCCCGCGAGCATGCTGTCGCACACCGACCTGACGCCAACGGCCGCGCTCGGCCGCGCGGGCGGCGAAGCCTGGAGCATGACCGTCCTGCAGGCGCGCCTCTTCTGGCGCATGCTGCTCGGGCAGGTATCGCTGAAGAACCTGAGCGGTCCGCTCGCCATCGCCGAGTTCGCGGGAGACTCCGCCCAGGCCGGGGTCGCCTCGTTCATGGGTTTCCTGGTGCTCATCTCGCTGTCGCTCGGCTTTCTGAACCTGCTGCCGATTCCGATTCTGGACGGCGGCCAGATCGTCTTTCAGCTCGTCGAGTGGCTCAAGGGCAGCCCGCTGTCCGAAAGGGCACAAGCCTTCGGCCAGCAGCTCGGCATCGCGCTGCTCATCCTGCTGATGGGGGTTGCGCTGTTCAACGATCTCGCGCGCCAGTTCAGTTGACCGGCCGTCGCCCGTTAGGGGGTTTGAGGCGCACGCGCGCCGCCCGTGCCAGGGCGCGCTGCGGGCGTCCTCATCCAACACTCGACAGAAGAACTCGCGACGCACAGTGCGCGGAAGGGGAGAAACTGGTGGTTGCAGCATGAAGCCTCGGGTCGTTCTCGCCGCGGTCGCCTTAGTTCTGCGCTCGACGCTCGCGCTCGCGCAGACGACGGCGAGCGCGGTGGACTTCACGGTCGGCGACATCCGCGTCGAAGGATTGCAGCGCGTCTCCGAAGGCACCGTTTACAACTACCTGCCGGTGAACATCGGGGACCACCTGAGTGCGCAGCGCGTGCGTGAGGCGATCCGTGCGCTGTACGCGACCGGGTTCTTCCGCGACGTGCAGCTGCGCCGTGACGGCACCACGCTGGTGGTCGTGGTGCTCGAGCGCCCCTCCATCGAGAGCTTCGAGATCACCGGCAACAAGGACATCAAGACCGAGGATCTGCAGAAGTCGCTGCGCAACGTGGGGCTCGCGACCGGCAAGACCTTCGACCGCTCGGTGCTCGAGGACGTCACCCAGTACCTCACCGATCAGTACTTCAGCCGCGGCAAGTACGGCGTCAGGATCGACCCGCACGTGGAGGAGGAATCCGGCAATCGCGTGAAGATCAAGATCGACATCAAGGAGGGCAAGCGTGCCAAGATCCGCCAGATCAACCTAGTCGGCGACACCAGGTTCCGCCAGAAGGAGGTGCTCGACAGCTTCGAGCTCAAGACCCCCAACTGGCTCTCCTGGTACAAGCAGGACGACCGCTACTCGCGCGAGTCGCTGCAGGGGGATCTGGAGAAGCTGCGCAACTTCTACATGGACCGCGGCTACGCGAACTTTCAGATCGATTCCACCCAGGTGGCCATCGCCCCCGAGAAGGAGGACATCTTCATCACCGTGAACGTCGAGGAGGGCGAGGTCTTCAAGCTCTCGGAGGTCAAGCTGGCCGGCACGTTCGTGGTGCCGGAGGCCGAGCTGGCCAAGCTGCTGCTGGTGCAGCCGGGGCAGATCTTCAACCGCAAGCTCATCACCTCCACCCAGGAGCTGATCCAGAACCGCCTGGGGCGCGACGGCTACGCCTTCGCCAAGGTGGAGCCGGTGCCGACCCCCGATAACGCCACGCACCAGGTGTCGCTCACTTTCTTCATCGATCCGGGCAATCGCGTGTACGTGCGCAACATCACCTTCTCAGGCGCTAATCGCATCAACGACGAGGTCATGCGCCGCGAGATGCGCCAGCTCGAGGGCGGCTGGCTGTCGAACACCTCGCTCGAGCGCTCCAAGCAACTCATCCAGCGCCTGCCGTACGTGAAGAACGTGGACTTCGAGACCACCCCCGTGAGCGGCGCCCCGGACCTGGTGGATGTGAACTTCAAGATCGAGGAGGGCCCGAGCGCCCAGTTGGGCGGCGGCATCGGCTATTCCGAGACGTACAAGTTCATGCTCAACGGCAGCTACGCGGACGCCAACTTCCTCGGCACCGGACAGCGCGTCGCGATCGAGCTGAATGGCGGGGCCTACAGCAAGGTCTACAGCATTCAGCACACCAACCCGTATACCAACATCGATCATCTGTCGCGCACGCTGTCCCTGAGCTATCGCGACGTCACGCAGTTCGTGTCGTCGTCCTCGAACTTCTCGTCCAAGACCTTGAGCTTCGGGCCCACCTGGGACTATCCGATCACCGAGTACCAGTTCGTGCGGCTCGGCGCCTCCTTCGAGAGCTCGCAGCTGCTCACCAGCTCCCTCGGCAGCGCCCTGCAGGCGCAGCAGTGGGTGCAGTCGAACGGCAGCCCGTACCATCGGCTCGCCCACGATGACGCCTCGAACAACGACTACGTTTTCTACGGCACCGACTTCAAGACCGCGGAGCTGGTGACCGGCTGGGGCTGGGACAACCGCAACCGCACTCTGTTTGCCGACCGCGGCTCGCGCAACTTCATCAACCTCTCCACCACGGTCCCCGGCAGCAGCGTCGAGTACTGGGTCGCGCAGTATGGGTTCCTCAAGTACGTGCCGCTGTGGCACTCCTTCACCCTGGCATTCAACGCGGCGGTGGATTACGGCGAGCCCATGCGGAGCACCACGGCGATCCCGCCGTACCGGCAGTTCTTCGGCGGCGGCCCGGACAGTGTGCGCGGCTACCGCGAGAGCCGCCTCGGACCGAAGGACCAGTTCGGCAACCCCTATGGCGGCAATCTGCGGGTGGCGAGCCAGAACGAGCTGATTTTCCCGATGCCCGGCAAATGGCGCAGCAGCGCACGCGTCAGCGCCTTCTTCGACATCGGCAACGTGTTCTACACCGGCAGCAAGACCAAGTTCTACGGTCCCGACTTTGTGACCCCGGTGGACTACCGCTTCCATTATTCTGATCTGAAGCGCTCGGTGGGCATCGCCGTGCAGTGGCTCGCGCCGCTCGGGCTCTTCCGGTTCAGTTTCGGCATTCCGCTGAATGCGAAACACGGCACCGACCCCACGGTCTGCAGCACCACGCCTCATTGCACCTGGGGCGATGAGACCGAGGGCTTCCAGTTTTCGATCGGCCAGGCTTTCTGAGGGGTATCTCCGTGAAGCGTTTGATCAACAGCAATTCGATGATCTGGATGGTGGCCGTCGCCGCCATCCTGGCGGTAGCGCCCGCGTGGGCCGTCGAGCTCAAGATCGGTGTCGTAGACTACGGGCGGCTGGTCGAGGAATCGCCGCAGGCCAAGGTCGCGCTCGAAGGGATCCGCACGGAGTTCACGCCGCGTCAGCGTGAGCTGCAGAACCAGCAGCAGACCCTCAAGACCAAAGAGGACAAGCTGCAGAAGGACGGCGCGACGATGTCGGAGGACCAGCGGGCGCGCGCCGAGAAGGAGTTGCGCGACAGCTACCGCGAGCTCGCCCGCAAGCAAAGCGAAGTGCAGGACGATTTCAACGCCCGCCGCAACGAGGAGATGTCCCGCCTGCAGCGCACGCTGATCGAAGAGGTGCGCACCTACGCCAAGGCGCAGAATTTCGATCTCATCATCGCTGACGGGGTCATTTACGCGACCCCGACACTCGATATCACGCCCGCGATTCTGACGGTTCTGCAGGCGCGTGGCCCCGCACCCGCCGCGGCCCGCCCGGCGGCTCCGGGACCCGTGCAGCCCGCCCCCGCGCGCCCGGCGATTCCCGCGCCCCTGCAGCCGGCTCCCGCCAAGCCGCCGGGACGCTGATTGGGCAGGCGCGGTCGCTGAGGCGGCCTGTTCGCGGCTCACGCTATGGCCATCTCACTTGGGGAGCTCGCCGTGCGCTTTGGCTGCGAGTTGCGCGGTGATCCCGACACGCGCATCGAGCGCGTTGCGACGCTCGCGAGCGCCGATGCGTGCGCGCTGTCGTTTCTGGCGAATCCGCGCTACCGGCAACAGCTGGCGCAAACCCGTGCGGGCGCGGTCGTACTCGGGGCCGTGCACGCGCAAGATTGCCCAACCGCCGCGTTGGTCTGCGAGCACCCCTATGCAACTTATGCACGGATTGCGAGCCTGCTGCACCCCACGCCGGTGGCTGCTCCCGGTGTGCACCCGTCGGCAGTTGTAGCGGCGAGCGCACGGATCGATCCGACCGCACACGTTGGCGCGTTCACCGTGATCGGCGAGCGCGTCGTGGTCGGACCGCGTGTCTGCGTTGGTCCCTACTGCCTGATTGAAGAGGGGGTCACGCTCGCCGCGGAGGCGCATCTGGTGGCGCGAGTCACCTTGTGCCGCGGTGTCGAAATCGGCGCCCGCGCTTTGCTGCAGCCCGGGACTGTCATCGGCGGTGATGGGTTCGGCTTCGCGCCTGAGCGCGGTCGGTGGCTGAAGGTGCCGCAGCTCGGCACGGTGCGCATCGGGGCGGACGTGGAGATCGGCGCCAATACGACGATCGATCGTGGCGCCATCGACGACACCATCATCGAAGAGGGCGTCA
>VBNY01000448.1 GCA_005877705.1 Gammaproteobacteria bacterium | reverse complement strand
GACACTCCGCCCTCAAACCAGTTGCCGCAACGGACGACGGGGTGCACACGCGGCTGCGGTTCGGCGCCCGGGCGGAGCTGCCCGCCATCTTTGCGCGCAATGACGACGGCAGCGAATCGCTCCTGAACTTCAGCATGGATGCCGGGGACGTGGTCGTCCACCGGGTCGCGCGCCAGCTCATCGTGCGGCGCGGCCGGCTCAGCGGTTGCATCGTCAACAAGGGATTCAACGGTGGCGGTGAACGGCTGGAATCCGGCACTGTTGTCCCGGGCGTCGAGCGCGTCACGCGGGGAGCAAGACCTTGAGCCTCTTCGGACGTCGCGACGAACGGGAGTCGCCGGACGGATCGGTGCGCGGTGCCCGAGCGGAAGGCGAACCCCCCGACGATGCGGTGCGAGGAGAGCGGGGCATTCCGACTCTCAGGGGCGCGCCTTCGATCCAGTCCCGGGTCAGCAATGTGCTCGCCGCAGGCCTCACGCTGACCCTCGGCCTGGGTGCGTTGACTTGGTATTACACCGGCGCCTTGACTCGACAGGCGCATGCACGCCAGGCAGCACAAGCGATGTCCGCGAGCCGCGCCCAGGGGGAGATGTCGCTGCCCTCGCTCGGCCGAGTCGAGCCGCCGCGGCCGCCGACATCGATGCCGCCGGTCCCTGATGTTGCGGCGACAGATTCCGCAACCCTCCCGCCTGCCGCACCGCGCGAGCAGCCGCTCGAACAGGCGCAATCGACCTGGAACCCGGCGGACAGGACTGGCGCGGCGACGTCGAAGACTCCAGCACAGCTTGCCTTCGAACGCCGCTTGTCCGGTGCCGCATTCGNNTCAACAATCCAGCGCTCGAGAATCCTGGGCTGGCCACCCGCCAGCCCCCGGGCAGCCATAGTGAGGACGCTCTGGCAACACTCTTGCGGCCGAGCGTGACGCCCGCGGCACGGGCGCAGGTGCTTGCCACTCAGCGCCTGCTGCTGCCAAAGGGGGCCTTCATCGACTGCACACTGGAGACCGCGATCGACTCGACGCTTGCGGGCATGACGACCTGCGTGACCGCGACCGACACCTTCGGTGTCGACGGCAAGATCGTGTTGCTCGAGCGCGGCACCAAGCTGGTAGGTGAGACTCGAGGTCAGGTGGGGCAGGGGGCGGCGCGAGTGTTTGTTCTGTGGACTGAGGCGCGCACGCCGGCGGGGGTGATCGTTCCGCTCGACTCGCCCGGCACGGATGAGCTCGGCCGCTCCGGGCTGCCCGGGGATGTCAACCACCACTTCTGGGAGCGCTTCGGCGCTGCAATGCTGATCTCGGTGATTGACGGCGCGCTGCAGGCGAGCCTGCAGTCCTCCAACCGCGGGGGCGGCCCGATCATCTACAACCCCGCGGCGTCCGAGAATGTTCTCACCGAGGTGCTGAAGGAGACGATCAACATCGCGCCCACGATCATCAAGCATAACGGCGATCGGATCCAGGTGCTGGTCGCCCGGGACCTCGACTTCAGGTCGGTCTATGAGCTTCGCTCCCTTTCCACAGGTCGCTAGGTCGTTGCTGCGGACGGCGTACGCGAGCGAGGCGCGAAGCGCATGCGGCGATGCATCCGCGCTCGAGCTCACGCTGCGCGCGCTCAGACCGCTGCTTGACGAGCCCGAGGTCACCGAGCTGTGCATCAACCGGCCCACGGAGGCGTTCATCGAGACCCGTGCGGGGTGGCGACGCGAGTCGGTGCCGTTCGCCGACTTCGATTGGTGCCAGCGCCTGGCCAAGCTCGTGGCCAACTCGACACGCCAGCGGATCGACGAGTCATCGCCGTTGTTGGCCGCCGCCCTGCCCAGCGGTGAGCGGGTGCAGATCGTCCTGCCGCCGGCGACCACGATGGGCTCGGTGGCGATCACGATCCGTCGTCCGTCGGACGAAGTGTGGTCGATCGGGGAGCTGGCCCGGCGCGGCATCTTCCGCGCCACGCGCTGCGCGAGCGAAGGGCTCGATGAGACCGAAACCGAGCTGCAGCGGCTGCTGGCCGCGAAGCAGTACGAGGCGTTCATGCGTCTCGCCGTGCGCAGCCGCCAGAACATCCTCGTCTCCGGTCCTACAGGTTCGGGCAAGACGACCTGGACCAAGGCCCTGATTCGCGAGATTCCGACCGAGGAACGCCTGGTGACCATCGAGGACGCGCAGGAGCTGGTGCTCGACCGGCATCCCAACCACGTGCGGCTCTTCTACAGCAAGGACGACCAGGGCCTGGCGCGGGTGACGCCGAAACAGCTGCTCGAAGCGTGCCTGAGGATGAAGCCCGATCGCATCCTGCTGGCGGAGCTGCGTGCGGAGGAGGCCTTCGACTACCTGCGCAACGTCAACTCGGGCCACCCGGGGTCCATCACCAGCGTGCACGCGGCGAGCGCGGAGCTCGCCTTCGAGCAGCTCGTGCTGCTCGTGAAGCAGAGTCAGGGCGGCCGGGAGCTCGCGCGGCGCGACATCAAGAGTCTTCTGTATTTGTTGGTCGATGTCGTGATCCAGTGCGGCGTCGAGCACCACGAGCGCTTCATCAAGGAACTCTGGTACCAGCCGGCACGCAGGCGCCGGCGTCGCGCCAGCTGAGGAGTGCGTCAGTCATGTTGCTCGTGGATGCGATGCGCGGGTGGTCGGGTCTCGCGCTGGCCTATGGCGCCGTTCAGGGACCCATGCTCGCGGGCTTGATCCAGGGACGCGCCCGGTTCAGCAAATTATTGCTCTCGCCCGCGCTCGCGGCGCCTCTCACGGCGGTGGCAGGGATCGCCATGGCGGCTGCCGCACCGCTGCTGCACAACCTCGGGGCCGCGAGCGAGGGGGTGCTGCAATTTTCCGTCGGCGTAGGACTCAGTGCGACGTTGGGTTATGTCAGCGGACGCGCCATCGCCA
>VBNY01000450.1:1975-3370 GCA_005877705.1 Gammaproteobacteria bacterium | reverse complement strand
TGCGGAGCGCTGCTTCGTCAACGAGAAGTTGACTCTCCTGCGACTGTGCCCCGGGGGCCAGACTTCGGAAGCACCTGATGACTGACACAACGACCGCAAGCGACCCGCAGACCGCACGCCACGTCCTGCTCGTCAACCCGAGCATCACAGCGCGGCGTAACGCGCGATTTCCGCTAGCGGTCCTGAGCCTGTCCACGGCACTCGACGGGAGGTACTCATCGACCATCCTGGACGGCAACATCGATCACGATTTCATCTCCACCGCGCTGCGCACTATCAGCGAGTCGCGCGTTGATGCCGTCGGCGTGACTATCATGGGAGGGCCGCAGCTGCGAACGGCGATCGCACTCTCGAAAGCCATTCGCGCGAGAGCGCCGGCGATCCCGATCATCTGGGGCGGCGCTTTCCCCACTAACTGCCCGCAGGCTGCGCTGTGTACCCCCTACGTCGATTACGCCGTCAGAGGACAAGGAGAGGAAACGCTTGCGCAGGTCCTCGACGCACACTTCGTCAATGGGGCCGACGCACTCGCGTCGATCCCCGGATTGAGCTGGCGGCGGGACGGCGAAGTGGTTCACAACAAGAATCGTCTGTTCTCAGCCGCGAGCCTCTCGGGGCGACTGCCGTACGAGTGCCTGGAACACCCCGCGCAATACCTGTCCAGAACCTATCTTGGTCAACGCACGGCGGGCTATCAGGCTGCCCTCGGCTGCCGGTTCCGTTGCACGTTCTGCGGAGTGGCCGCGATGTTTCGCGGCAAGATGGCGTTGCCCACCGCGGCCCGCCTCGAGCAGGACCTCGAATTCCTGACTAGCCGGCTCGGCGTCGACGCGATCCAGTTCTATGATCACAACTTCTTCGACCGCGAGGTCGACATGGTGCCGCTGTTGGAGATTCTGGCGAAGTTCCAGCTGCCATGGTGGTGCTTCGCACGGACCGACGCGCTGGTGAATCTGTCGGCGCGCTCCTGGGCGCTGCTCAGGAAGAGCGGCCTGCGCATGGCCTACATGGGCGCAGAGTCCCCGAGCGAGTGGCTGCTGCACGACATTCGCAAGGGAACGCGCCCCGACCAGACGCTGGCCGCCATCGAGGCCTGCCGCGGCAACGGCGTGATTGCGGAACTGTCCTTCATGTTGGCGCCGCCGCGGGATCCCGAGGGTGAAACCGAAAAGACTCTAGAATTCATTCACCTGATCAAGCGCCGCTATCCGGAAACGGAGATCATGATTTACATCTACACGCCACTACCACCGCCACCCGGCAGCACGAATGCCGCCGTGGCGCGTGCGGTGAGCGAGCTGCGTGATTGCGCCGGGAATCCCGTTGTGTTTCCGACGACGGCGGACGAATGGGCCGAGCCGCAATGGCATGCTTACTGGGGTCACTCGGCAGCGC
>VBNY01000450.1:0-1952 GCA_005877705.1 Gammaproteobacteria bacterium | reverse complement strand
GATGTACTGGCTCCGACCCTGGGGAAATCGGCTCTGCGCGCCCTGGCCTCGTGGCGCTATAGGTATCGGAAATACGATCGCCCGTGGGAGCTCGATCTGTGGAAGAAGGTGATCCGACTCCGAGACCCGAGGGTGCTGAGCCTTTGACGCAGGAGAGGTAGGGCCCAATCTCACACTTGGCGCAAACGCGATTGTCCATGTCACCCCAGCAAGTGTCGATACGGCCGGTTGTGTCGATCATTCTGCCGACGTTCAACCGCCTGAAGTTCCTGCGGCCGGCGGTCGATTCGGTCTTCGCCCAGACATTTACCGACTGGGAGCTCATCGTCGCCGATGACGGATCGCAAGAGGAAACGGCCGCCTACCTCGAGGGGCTGGTAAGTCGAGCTCGGGTGAAGGTGCTTCGGCTAGCCCATACCGGCAATCCCGGTGCGGTACGCAACGCCGCCTTGCAGAGCGCTCGAGGCGAATACATCGCTTTCCTGGATTCGGACGACGTCTGGTTGCCGCAGAAGCTCACCCTGCAGCTCGCGTCGCTTCGGTGTCACCCCGAGCGGGGCTGGAGTCACACGGCGTTCGCGGTGATCGACGATGCCGGCAACCTGCTGACGGGGGCGCGCGCGCGGTGGTGGCCCGCTGCGGAGGGCTGGATCCTTGACCGCTTGATCAGGATGGAAACCGTTATTGCGATACCGAGCGTGGTTGTGAGGCGGCAATTGCTCGAGCAGGTCGGAGGGTTCGACCTCAGGCAGCGGATGTGTGAAGACTACGATTTGTGGCTGCGTCTTGCGGCGCTGAGCGAGATCGATGGCGTTCACGAGACGTTGCTGCTCGTGCGCAGCCACCGGGACCATTTCCATAAGGATCCCATTGTGTTTGAAGATCGCGGGCGCGCCCTCGAGAAGATGCTCGCTGCGAGCACCGATCGTGCTCTGCATTCGCTGCTGCGCAGGGAACGCGCCAAGGTAGCCGCGGGCCTGGCGCGCACTCAGGCGGTCTGCGGCGGCCGCTGGGCCGCTCTGCACACCCTCGTAAAGAGCTCGCAATACTCATGGGGGTATCCGGAGTGGTGGCTGCGGGGCGCCGGGGCAGCGGCGCGCGCCGTGACACCTGCGAGCATCCTCCGTGTCGCACGCTATCTGGTCGGCCGCAGCCGAGGCGGATGATGGCCGGCAAGCAGACACTCCCGCGGCCCGTGGTGTCGGTGATTTTGCCGACGTTCAACCGTCTTCAATACTTGCGGCCAGCCGTCGACTCGGTGTTCGCCCAAACGTATCAAGATTGGGAATTGATCGTCGCCGATGACGGTTCGGAGCAGGAGACGAAAGCCTATCTGAGTAGCCTCGCTCAGAGGCCAAAGGTGAAGGTGCTTTGGCTGCCGCATAGCGGAAATCCGGGCGCCGCGCGCAACGCCGCGCTGCGCGAAGCGCAAGGCGAGTACGTTGCGTTTCTCGACTCCGATGACTTGTGGATGCCATCAAAGCTCGAGCTGCAGGTAGCCGCGCTGCGTGCCTGCCCGAGTCGGCCGTGGAGTTACACGGCGTTCATTCACATAAATCCCGCCGGCGAGCAGCTATACGCCGAGCTCAGTGCGCGCGGCGTGTACTACGAAGGGCAGGTATTCGAACATCTGTTGACTTCGAAGGCAGCCATTGCAATGCCGACCGTCATCGCGAGCAGGCAACTCCTCGAACGGGCAGGAGGCTTCGACGAGCGTCAACGACAGCAGGAGGACTACCACCTGTGGCTACGACTCGCCATGCTGTCCGAGATCGGCGTGCTCAGGCAACCGCTCGCTTGCGTGCGCCGCCACGACGACCATTTCAGCCGCCGCGGAATCAGTTCCCTTGAAGCAAAGGACAGGATGCTGGAGAGGATACAAACTCTGGTAACGAGCACGCCCCAACGTACTGCCGTGCGCGATGCGCGCGCACGCAACGCTGCGGCGCTCG
>VBNY01000153.1 GCA_005877705.1 Gammaproteobacteria bacterium | reverse complement strand
ACGCTCACCTTGATGACATCGCCGACGTTCGCGTAGCGGCGGCGCGTGCCGCCGAGCACCTTGATGCACATCAGGGTGCGCGCGCCGCTGTTGTCAGCGGCATTCAGCATCGTGCGCAACTGGATCATGCTGTACCTGCCTTGTGCGCTCTAGCGGCCAGCGGCCTTCTGCAGCACCTCGATCAGCCGCCACGACTTGCGCCGCGACAGCGGCCGACACGGAGCGATCTTCACCAGATCCCCTTCGTGCGATTCGCCGCTCTCATCGTGCGCCAGCAGCTTGGTCGTGCGGCGGATGTACTTGCCGTACGTCGGGTGTCTGACGAGCCGCTCGATCTCGACGGCGATCGTCTTCTGCATCTTGTTGCTCACCACGCGCCCCGTCAGGGTGGGCGTGCCTTTGGCTTCAACCTTCGACTCGCGTGACTCGTCAGCGCTCATTTCTTCTTGCCTCCGGCGACGGCCGTTTCCTGTGACTCGCGCAGCACGGTCTTCAGGCGAGCGATGTTCCGCCGCACCTTGCCGAACTGATCGGGCTTGGGCAATTGGCCGGTCGCCCGCTGCATGCGCAGCGCGAACTGCTCCTTGCGCAGCTTCAAGAGCTCATCCCCAAGTTCCGCGGCTGACTTGCTGCGCAGTTGTTTCGCGTCCATCATCGAACCTGCCGTTTCGCAAACGTCGTGGACACGGAGAGCTTCGAGCCGGCGAGACGAAAAGCCTCGCGGGCCGTGGTCTCATCCACGCCCTCCATCTCGAACAGCACTTTGCCGGGCTGCACGCGCGCGACGTAGTACTCCACGTTGCCCTTGCCGCTACCCATGCGAACTTCGAGCGGCTTCTTGCTGATCGGCACGTCCGGAAACACGCGGATCCAGATCTGTCCGCCGCGCTTCACGTAGCGCGCCATCGCGCGCCGCGCCGCCTCGATCTCCCGCGCCGTCATGCGCGCGCGACTGGTCGCCTTCAGGCCGAACTCGCCGAAGGACACGGAGTTGCCGCGCGTCGCGAGGCCGGGGTTGCGGCCCTTGAACTGCTTGCGGTATTTCGTCCGTTTTGGCTGCAGCATGCTCACTTGTCTTCACTCAACCCTGCGTCGTGACTTCGACGGGTGCAGCCGGCGCGGTTGCTGCGGCCGGCGCGACCGCCGCCGCGGGCGGCGCGCTTGCCGGTGGGGCCTGCGCCTGGGCTTCGCCCTCGGCGGCCGCCTGCGCCAGATCGGCCTTGTCGAACACTTCGCCCTTGAAGATCCACACCTTGACGCCGATGACGCCGTACGTCGTCATCGCCTCCGACAGCCCGTAGTCGATATCAGCGCGAAAGGTATGCAGCGGAATGCGGCCCTCGCGATACCACTCGGTGCGCGCGATTTCCGCGCCATTCAACCGGCCGGATACGCGCACCTTGACGCCCAGCGCACCGCTTCTCATCGTGCTCATCACCGCCCGCTTCATCGCGCGGCGGAACATCACGCGCTTCTCGATCTGCTGCGCGATGCTGTCGGCGACGAGTTGCGCGTCCAGCTCGGGCTTGCGGATCTCGGCGATGTTGAGGCGCACGTCGGTGAACGCCATGTCGAGCAGCTTGGCGGTCTCCTGACGCAGCTTCTCGATGTCCTCGCCCTTCTTGCCGATCACGATGCCCGGACGCGCCGTCTGGATCGTGATGTTGACTTTCTTCGCCGCCCGCTCGATCTGGATGCGGCTCACGGATGCCTCGGCGAGCCTCTCCTTCAGAAATTCGCGCACCCGAAAGTCCGTGTGCACGAGGCGCGGGAACTGCTTCTTGCCGGCGTACCAGCGCGAGGTCCAGTCGCGGGTGATGCCCAGCCGCATGCCGATCGGATTGACCTTCTGACCCATGCGTTAATCCTTCTTCCCGTCGCTGACCGCGACGGTGATGTGGCTGTTGCGTTTGATGATGCGCGTGCCGCGCCCCTTGGCACGGGCCGCAAAGCGCTTGAACATGGGCGCCGCATCGACGTGGACGACGGACACTTTCAACTCGTCGATGTCGGCACCGTGATTGTGCTCGGCGTTGGCGACGGCGGACTCGAGCACCTTGCACAGGAGCTCCGCGCCCTTCTTGGGCATGTACTTCAGCGTAGCGATCGCATTGCCGACCGGCTTGCCGCGCACGACATCGGCGACGAGCCGGCACTTCTGCGGGGAAATGCGCGCGTAACGCAGCTTGGAGGTGACTTGCATCGCGATCCTTCAGCCGCCGTCAGGCCGCCGCCTCCACTTTTCTGTCGCCCGAGTGCGCCTTGAACGTGCGCGTCGGAGCAAACTCGCCGAGCTTGTGACCGACCATGTTCTCGGTGATGAGCACCGGGATGTGCTGGCGGCCGTTGTGGACCGCGATCGTGAGGCCGACCATCTCGGGCACGACCATCGAGCGGCGCGACCAGGTCTTGATCGGCTTGCGGTCGTTCCTGGCGGAGGCCACCTGCACCTTGTTGGCGAGATGCAGATCGACGAACGGGCCCTTCTTCAGTGAACGTGGCATGTCGGTGGGCTCCCCTAGCGAATCCGGTTCTTGCGCCGCTGCACGATCATGTTGTCCGTGCGCTTGTTGTGGCGGGTCTTCAGACCCTTCGTGTTCCAACCCCACGGCGATACCGGGTGCGGGTTTCCCTGGCCGGACTTGCCCTCGCCGCCGCCGTGCGGGTGGTCGACGGGGTTCATGGCGAGTCCGCGCACTGTCGGACGCACACCGCGCCAGCGCTTTGCACCGGCCTTGCCGTAGCTGCGCAGGTTGTGCTCGTCGTTGCCGACCTCGCCGATCGTCGCGCGACAGTCGATGTGCACCTTGCGCGTCTCGCCTGACTTCAGGCGCAGGTAAGCATGGATGCCTTCGCGCGCGGTGAACGCCACCGAGCTGCCGGCGCTGCGCGCGAGTTGGCCACCCTTGCCGGCCTTCATCTCCACGTTGTGGACGATCGAGCCGATCGGGATGTGGCGCAGCGCCATGGCGTTGCCCGGCTTGATCGGCGCATCCGCTCCGGAGCGCAGCTCATCCCCTGGATTCACGCCCTTGGGGGCCAGAATGTAGCGGCGCTCGCCGTCCGCGTACTTCACCAGAGCGATGTGGCCCGTGCGGTTCGGATCGTACTCCAGGCGCTCCACGACAGCGGCAATGCCGTCCTTGTCACGCTTGAAATCGATGATGCGGTACTTCTGACGCGAGCCGCCGCCGATGTGGCGCGTGGTGATGCGGCCGGAGTGGTTGCGCGCGCCGATCTTGTTCTGCGCGCGCGTCAGCGGCAGGTACGGACCGCCCTTGTGCAGGTGTGAGCGGTCGACCTTCACGACCGCGCGGGTGCCCGGCGAAGTGGGTTTGAACTTGATGAGGGCCATGTAACGTGCTTCCTACTTGCCTGGTGCCGCGCGCTCAGGCCTTCGCTCTGGCTTCGTAGTCGATCGCCTGACCCTGCGCGAGACTCACGTAGGCCTTCTTCCAGTCCTGCGTGCGGCCGCTCGTCTTGGCGAAGCGGCGCCGTTTGCCGGGCTCGTTGACGACCTGCACCGCGCGCACCTTGACATCGAACATGAGCTCGACGGCCTGCTTGATGTCGGTCTTGGTGGCATCGCGGCGCACGCGGAACGTGTACTGGTTGTGGTTCTGCATCGCGAGCGAGGTCTTCTCCGTGACGTGCGGCGCGATCAGGACGTTCATCAGCTGCTCGCGGTTCATGTCATGGCCTCCGGCCAACACCTCACGGGGCTCGCTGCGCGAGCCCCGTCCATGGAGCTAGGAAGCGAAATCACTGGAGCCGCTCCTCGAGCATCTTCACGGCGCCCACGGTCATCAGCACCTTGTCGTAGGCTGCCAGGCACACCGGATTCAGGGCTCCCACCTCGATGACTTCCACGTGCGGCAGGTTGCGGGCGGCGAGATCCAACTTGCGATCCGTGGCCTCGACGATGATCAGCACGTTCTCGAGCGACCACGCCTTCAACTGGCTCGCCAGCAGCTTCGTCTTGCCCGCCGCGAGGGAAATTCCATCGGTGACCAGCAGCCGCTCGGTGCGGGCGAGCTCCGACAGCAGCGAGCGGATAGCGCCGCGGTACATCTTGCGATTCACCTTCTGGGTGAAATCGCGCGGCTTGGCGGCGAAGGTCCGGCCGCCGCCGACCCACAGGGGCGAGCGGTTGGAGCCGGCACGCGCCTGGCCGGTGCCCTTCTGAGCCCATGGCTTGCGGCCGCCGCCGCGGACTTCGGCCCGGGACTTCTGCGCCTTGGTGCCGGCGCGACCCGTCGCGCGGTAGGCGGTGATGACCTGGTGCACGAGCGGCTCGTTGAATTCGCGCCCGAACGTCGCTTCAGACACCTGAAGCTCGCCTGCGCCGCTGACTAGCTTGAGCTTCATAGCGGATTACTTCTTCGCGGCCTTCGCCGGGCTCGCCGCCGGTGCGGGGCCGGCCTTGGCCGGCGCGATGATCTTGCGGGTCGCACGGCGCGCAGCCTTCAACGACGGGCGCACGATGACCTGGCCACCCTCCGCCCCCGGGACCGCGCCGCGGACCAGCAGCAGATTGCGCTCGAGGTCGACCTCCACGACGCGCAGATTCTCGTTGGTGCGGCGGCCCACACCCATGTGCCCGGACATGCGTCGCCCCTTGAACACGCGGCCGGGCGTCTGGCGCTGGCCGATCGAGCCGGGAGCCCGATGCGACAGCGAGTTGCCGTGCGAGGCGTACCCGCCGGCGAAGTTATGGCGCTTGATCGTGCCGGCGAAACCCTTGCCGATGGTCGTCCCCGTCACGTCGACCGCCTCACCGGCCTTGAAGAGGTCCGCCTTGAGCTCGGCGCCCGCCTGCAGCTCCGTCTTGTCGCCGTCGGTCAGCCGGAACTCGATGAGCGCCTTGCCGGGAGCGACGCTGGCCTTGGCATAGTGGCCAGCGAGCGCCTTTGAATAGAGCTGTGGGCGGCGCGTGCCGTAAGTCACCTGTATGGCGCGATAGCCGTCCCTCTCC
Organism: Gammaproteobacteria bacterium; assembly: GCA_005877705.1. Lineage (GTDB taxonomy): Bacteria > Pseudomonadota > Gammaproteobacteria > Steroidobacterales > Steroidobacteraceae > 13-2-20CM-66-19. The sequence goes on along the minus strand of VBNY01000153.1, from coordinate 2,781 downwards.
TGCGATTTCACCTGCGTGATGCGGTTAGGGAGCACTTCGATCACGGTGACCGGCACTGTCTCGCCGGCATCCGTGAACACGCGCGTCATGCCGACCTCGCGGCCGACCAGTCCGATTGCCATGCCTTTGTCCTCATACTCTTTTGCTGAAAGCGGCCTGCGGCCCTTTCAGCCCGCGGGCAAAAGGCGTGACTTTTGCCCGCTAACTCTTTTGCTGAAAGCGGCCTGCGGCCCTTTCAGCCCGCGGGCAAAAGGCGTGACTTTTGCCCGCTAACACGCCTGCGCTTGGATCGGCGCAGACCCGCGATCAGTCGGAGGGGACGACAGGAGAGACGCGCGGCTTACTCGCCGCACTGATCTCGAGTGGTCTTGGAGCTCATGGGACTCCAACCTCGCCCGATGCCGCTTTTCGCGGAAAAACTACGCCCTCAAGAGTCCTACCGGGGGGCGAAAAGGGCGCGAAGTATATAGGCCGGGTCTGCCGGGAGCAACTTGTACGGAGCCTCTTCGGCTCATTCACCTTACGGGTGCGCGCGCTCACGCTTCAGAAGGTCCATGAAGGCGCTGGCGGCAGGATTGCGCTGCTGCCCAAGGCCCCGGGGACGGGCCAGAGCAACCACCAACTCCCAGCATATTTCCGGCTCCTGCACCGTGGCCGTGGCGATAGCCCCCGGCCCGACTGAGCCGCCGCGGGCAGCCCCGGCCGATTCGGGGACGAGCGCCAGCCCGAGCCCGCGAGAAGTGAGGTCGAGCAGCGTGCCGAGATCGCCAACTTCGAACGCGATCCGCCGCTCGATCCCCGCCTGGCGGAACGCGCTGTCCACCAACGGCCGGGTGCCCCAATCCGGCTGGAAGTCCACGAACGGCTCCCGGGCGAGGCGCTCGAGCGTCACATCGCCGCGGCCCGCGAGAGGATGACTCGCCGCACAGGCGACAACGAGAGCTTCGCAGGCGATCTTCGTGACCACGATGTCGTCCGGGGCAGCGAACACAGGCAGCAGCGCCAGGTCCACGTCGCCGTCGGCGATCTTCTGCACCAGCGCCGTAGAACTGTCCTGCCGCAGGTGGATATCGATATCGGGGTGGGCGGCGTGGAAAGCGCCGAGCAGGCCGGGCAGGTCCACGAAGGCGCCCAGGCTTTGCACCGCGCCGATGACCAGCAGCCCCCGCTTGAGGCCCAGTACCGCAGCAACCGCCTCACGCGCTTCACGCGCGCTAGCGAGAACAGTGCGGGCCTTTTCGTAGAGGGCCCGGCCGGCGGCGGTCATTTTGACCCGCCGTGTGCTGCGCTCGAAAAGGTCTGTGCCGAGCTCCGCCTCGAGCGATCGGATGGACGAGGAGAGCGCCGACTGCACGATGTTCACGCGGCGGGCGGCGCGCGTGAAATGGCTCTCGTCTGCCAGGACTACGAAATGCTGCAGCTGCCTGAGATCCATGGGGCAAGGGTAGCACTATTAATCTATTTCATTGAATAATTGCATGTGTAATATTTGGTTGACAGCTTATTCGGCAGTTGCGAAGGTTTGCGACGTGCAGGACGTCCCACATCAGGAGTCGTGATCATGAGTACCCACCCTCGAGCCCTCGAGACCGAGCAGTCCCGCCCCCTTCCCACCCGCAGGCTTGGGACCACCGACATGCAGATCACGCGAGTCGGGTTCGGTGCGTGGGCCATCGGCGGCCCCGATTGGGCTGCCGCCTGGGGCCCGCAGGACGACAACCAGTCCATTGCGGCCATCCGGCACGCCGTCGAGCGCGGCATCAACTGGATCGACACAGCCGCCATCTACGGCCTGGGTCATTCTGAAGAGGTCGTCCGCCGTGCCTTGAAGAACATCCCCACCAGCCGACGGCCCTACATGTTCACCAAGGGGGGTCTGCGGTGGGACGAGAGCGATCGCCGGGCGGCCCCACAACAGATCGGCGCGCCGGACAGCCTCAGGCACGAGGTCGAGGACTCGCTGCGCCGGCTGGGAGTGGAGCGCATTGATCTCTATCAAATGCACTGGCCGCCGAAGGACGGGACTGCCCTGCAGGAGTACTGGCAGACATTTCTCAGCCTCAAACGCGAAGGCAAGGTGCGCGCGGTCGGGCTCTCGAATCACAACATCCAGCAGCTCCAGCAGGCCGAGCTGCTCGGTCACGTGGACTCGCTGCAGCCGCCGTTCTCCGCGATCCGGCGGGATGCCGCCGCGGAGCTGGCGTGGTGCCACAAGAATGGGACGGGCGTGATCGTCTACAGCCCGATGCAGTCAGGTCTGCTCACGGGAAGCTTCACCGCCGAGCGCGCACAGGCGCTTTCCAAGGACGACTGGCGCTCGCGCAGCAGCGAGTTCACCGGCGCAGGGCTCGCGCGCAATCTTGCGTTGGCGCAGGCATTGAAGCCGATTGCGGCTCGTCACGGAACGACTGTCGCCTCGGTCGCGGTCGCCTGGACCCTGGCGTGGCCCGCCGTCACGGGCGCGATAGTCGGCGCGCGCAGTCCCTCGCAGGTGGACGGCTGGCTGGACGCCGCCTCGCTCGAACTGAACGAGAGCGATCTACGCGAGATCGCCCAGGCCATCGATCAGACGAAGGCAGGCAGCGGACCGATGATGCCGCCCTCACAGACGCAAAAGACCCACTAGAGCAGGCTCGCCTCTCAACCGCCTGAACCGGCATGCTGCTCGCCGGCGAAAGTCACGCCTTTTGCCGGCGTGGTCGCATGAGTCAGGAGGCGCGCTCGCTGAAATGACCGCAGGTCATTTCAGCCAATCAATTAAGTTTGATCTGCACGTCGACG
>VBNY01000152.1 GCA_005877705.1 Gammaproteobacteria bacterium | reverse complement strand
TGGGATCCTTGCCGAGCAAGCCGTTGCGGTTGCCCTGCCTGATGTTGTTCCACATGAACTCCTTCAGGCTGAACAACGAGTAGTACTGCGGAAACTCCCGAATGAGCGCGCTCGCCAGCAGCGCCATATCGCGCGCGGTCGTGTAGTGGCCGGGTGAGGGCAGCCCGTCGCTGTTCTCGAAGCTGCTGGACTTCATCCCGATGCGCCTGGCGTACTCGTTCATGATCTGCGCGAACGCCGGCTCCGTGCCGCCGACGCGCTCGGCGAGGGCGATCGTCGCATCGTTGCCCGACTGTACGATCATGCCCTTCAGCAGAATGTCCAGCGGGATCTGCGTGCCCACCAGCACGAACGTGCGTGAGCCTTCCGCGCGCCACGCGTGCTCGCTGACCGTGACCGGGTCGGTGAGCTTCACTCGACCCTCCTGCAGCGCCTTGAAGACGACGTAGGCGGTCATGAGCTTCGTGAGGCTCGCCGGCTCCATGCGATCGTCGGCGTGCTGCTGCGCGAGCACCCGGCCGCTGAAATGATCGATGAGAAGATACGCGCGCGCGTTGACTTCGGGCGGTCGCGGAATCGGCGCCGCCGCGCGGGCCGGGCCGGCAAGCAGCGTCGCAAGCGCGCTCAGGGAGGCGAGCGCGGTCACAACGGCGGTGGATAGACGCAACATCGGTAACTCCTTAGTCCATCGCCAGGCGGGCATCGGCAAAGCCGAGGGCCGCGAGCCTGAGCGCGAGCCGGTCGAACTCGGCCACGCTGTTGACGGGCCCGAGCCGTACACGATACAGGGGCGCTTTGCCCTCCAGCGGCGTGAGAATGAAGGCCGTGCGCAGGCCGGCCGCATGCAGCCGCTCGACCACGCGTTGCGCATTGCGTTGCTCCGCGAAAGCGCCCGCCTGCACATACAGCGCCGGCGGCGGTGCTTCCACGGCACGCGTGAGCGGGTCCGGCTGCGTGGGGATGAGAGCGCGTACTTCCACCAGCGTCGTGCCTTCGCGCAGCATGTCGAGCTTCGCTGCGGCGGTGTAAGAAAGATCGATGAGGCGGTTGGCGACGAACGGGCCGCGGTCGTTGATCCGAACGACGACACTGCGGCCGTTGCGCAGGTTGGTGACCCGTGCATAACTTGGCAGCGGCAGCGTCTTGTGAGCCGCCGTCATGCCGTACATGTCGTAGCGCTCTCCGCTGGACGTGCTGACGCCATGGAACGTCGGACCGTACCAGGAAGCGACTCCGCGCTCGAGGTAGCCGTCAGCCGCGGCCAGCACGAAATACCGCTTGCCCAATGCGTCATAGAACGCGGGATTGCCGTGGGCGCTGCGCGGCTCGGGGCGCGGGACTGCATCCGGGATGGAGTCGATGTTGGCCGGAGGCGGCGGAACGGCCGGCGCACGGGCGGGTGCCTCGGGCTTGCGGCGTGCCGCAGTTGAGCACGCCGCCAGGATCGCCGCGCACAGCACAGCCGCAGGCACGCGCGCTCGCGACAGACAGCTGCCAGCCGCGCGCATCACGGTTCGGTTCCGTGCACCCGTCGCGTTATCGCCTGTGCCAGATCGTACACAGCCATGGCGTAGCGGGCGCTGCCGTTGTAACGAGTGATGACATAGAAATTCTTGAATCCCACCCGGTAGGCCGGACCGTCGCGCTGCTCGGCGGAGACCAGCACGGCGGCCGTGTCGGGCGGCACGTCCGTCTCCACCTTCACGCCGTGGGCATTGAGACTCTCGATCGTTTGGTTGAGCTCGATTCTATGCGCATTGCCGATCTGGAAGCTCGGGTCCGGGTCGAGCTTGGCCTCCGCGAGCACCGGCGCGCCGGCTTCCCAGCCATGCTCGTGCAGGTAATTCGCCACGCTTGCAATGACATCGTCCCAGTCAGTCCACAGGTCGCGGTGCTTGTCGGTGTTGGCGTCCACGGCGTAGCGCCGGTAGTTCGAGGGCATGAACTGCAGGGCGCCCATGGCCCCCGTATAGGAGCCGGTAACCGTCAACGGGTCGATGTTCTCCTCGCGCACCAGCAGCAGGAACTGCTCGAGCTCAGCGCGGAAATATTCGCTGCGCGGCGGATAGTCGAAGGCGAGCGTGGCGAGGGAATCGATGACGCGGTAGTGTCCGGTGATGCGTCCGTAATAGGTTTCCGCGCCGAGAATCGCAACGATGTACTCCGGCGCGACCCCGCGCTCGCTCGCGATGCGCTCCAGCGTCTCGCGGTGATCGAGCCAGAACTGCGTGCCTTCAGCGATCCGCCTCTCGGTCAGGAAGTGAGCGCGATACTCCCACCACGACAGCACGCGCTCCGCCGGGCGGTTGATCAGATCGATGATCTTCGGCTGCGGCTGCGCACTGGCGAGCAGCGCCAACACGGCGTTGCGGTCGAGGGAGTCCCGCGCCACCACTTCGTCCACGAAGCTCACGATCTCGCCGCGGGCGAGGTCAAAGCCGGCCCCGGGCGCCAGCGCCGGCTGCGCACTGATCGGTGCGAGCACGATTGCCGAGAGCAACAAGGGGCGGTGTCTGTACAGGTGTTTTTTCAAGCGCTGACGAGCTAATGAGGCGTGCGGCCGCAACCGGCGCAGCGGCGGCGTAAGGCTTCGCTCCTATGATCCGACAAGCTTGCGGTGCGAATACAGCGCCATGAGAATACCGAAGCCCGCGAGCAGGGTCACCACCGATGTGCCGCCATAGCTGACCAGCGGCAGCGGCACGCCGACCACCGGCAGCAGACCGGTGACCATTCCGGCGTTGATGAAAACGTAGACGAAGAAGGTGAGAGCGAGGCTGCCGGCGAGCAGTCGCGCGAAGGTGTCCTGAGTCTGCGTCGCGAGATAAATCGCGCGGCTGACCACGAGCACGTACAGCAGCAGCAGCAGCGTGAGCCCCAGCAGTCCGAACTCTTCGCCGACCACGGCGAAAATGAAGTCGGTGGAGCGCTCGGGGAGAAATTCGAGTTGCGCCTGGCTGCCGTTCATCCAGCCTTTGCCGAACACGCCGCCGGAGCCGATCGCGATCTGCGACTGTATGATGTGATAGCCGGCGCCGAGCGGGTCGGTCTGCGGGTCGAGGAACGTGAGTACGCGCTTGCGCTGGTAATCGTGCATGAAGCTCCAGCCGAACCACGCGCCGATCGCTGCCATCCCTGCGAGCATCGCCATCACGCGCACCTGCAGGCCGGCGAGAATGATGACGAGGCCGCCGGCGATCGCGATCAAGGCGGCCGTGCCGAGGTCTGGTTGCATCGCGACCAGACCGACGGGGACGAGAATCATGCCCGTGAGCAGCCCCAGGGTCAGCCAGCTCGGAGGCAGCGGTCGCTCTTGCAGGCACCACGCGCACATCATGGGCACCGCGAGCTTCATGAGCTCCGATGGCTGGAAGCGAATGATCCCGAGGTCGAGCCAACGTTGCGCGCCCATGCCGATGTGGCCGATGGCGGCGACCACGAGCAGCAGCACGATGCCGATCGCATACAGCCAGGGAGAGGTGCGGCGCAGAAAGTTGGGATTGACGCGCGCGAGCACGAGCATCGCGACCGTGCCCAGGATCAGGCGCATGAGCGTGCGTACGATCGTGCCTGCATTCTGACCCGACGCGCTGTAGAGCACGATCAGGCCATAGACCGCGATCAGTGCGAGCCCGACGACCAGCGGTCCGTCGATCTTGAGTGCGGACAACACGCGCGCCGCGCCTGTCAGGGTGCGGCGCGCGCGCGATGCCGAGGTCACTTCTTCGTAAATCATGGCGCGGAGACGCTGAGCGCGGTCGTGCGCGCCCGCGGCGCGGGAGGCGTGCGAGTATCCGCCTGCTTCTGCTCCGGCGGCCGGCTCGGGGAAGTCGGCTCGAGTTGCTTCTTCGATGGCGGCGCCGCGGGAGCTCCTGTCGGGATCGGTGCGGGCTTGAGCTTGCCGTCCGGTCCCAGTAGATACGCGTCCATGACTTTGCGCGCGATGGGCGCGGCCGCGCTGGCGCCCCAGCCGCCGTTCTCCTCGAGCACGGCCAGCGCTATGCGCGGTGCCTCGGCCGGAGCAAACGCGATGAACCAGGAGTGATCGCGCAGGCGCTCCTCGACGTCCTTGGCGTTGTATTTCTCATTCTGGCCGACACTGAAGACCTGTGCAGTGCCGGTCTTGCCCGCGATCGAATAGGCGGCGTGTGCTCCGATGGCAGCCGCGGTGCCGCGCGTCGTGGCGCCGATCATGCCTTTGACCACCCGGCGCCAGTCCTCGGGATCGACTCCAGTCACTTCGCGGTCGGGCACCGGTGGGATGCGCTGCAGCCGCCCCGTCAGGGTGTCGCGCAACCCCGAGACCAGGCGGGGCTTCCATACCTTGCCGCGCGAGGCGATCACGCTGACGTAGTGCGCGAGCTGCAACGGAGTCACGCTCAGATAACCCTGGCCGATGCCGAAGTTCACGGTCTCGCCGGGGAACCAAGCGCGGTCCGCGGCGCGGGCAAATGCCTTGGCTTTCCACTGCCGGGAGGGCAGCAGTCCGGGCTTCTCGCCGCCGATGTCTATGCCCGTCGGCTTGCCGAAGCCGAACGGCGCCATGAACGCTGCGATGCGGTCGACGCCCAGCACGTCGGCAAGCCCGTAGAAATACACATCGCAGGAGCGCGCGATTGCATCCTCGAGATCCACGCTGCCGTGCTTGCCGCCCTTGCCCTCGCGGAACAGGTGGGCGCTGCCGGGAAGGTGAAACACGCCCGCACAGAAGCGCCGTTGCTGCGGATCTACCACGTGATACGTGAGGCCCGCCAGCGCGATGACCGGCTTCACGGTCGAGCCCGGCGGGTAGGCACCACGCAGGGCGCGGTTGAACAGCGGCCGATCGATGTCGTTTTGCAGGACGCCGAACTCGGCCGTCGTGATGCCGCGGCCGAACAGGTTGGGGTCGAAGCCCGGCATGCTCGCCAGCGCGATGACGTCCCCGTTGTTGGGATCCAGCGCAACGACGGCGCCGCGGTGCCCCCTGAGCGCTTCCTCGGCGACGCGCTGCACTTTCAGGTCGAGGGACAGCAGCACATCGTCACCGGCGGTCGGTGCCTTGGTGCGCAGAGAGGGGATGAAAGCGCCCTGGCGCGCCACCGAGCGGCCCTGCGCGTTGACGAGGATTTCGCGCAGGCCGTTGGTGCCGTGCAGCGGCTTTTCGAAGGCGCTCTCCACGCCGAGTTTGCCGATGAGCGTGGTGCCGGAGTAGGCCGCGGGGTCGATGCGTTCGAGATCCTGCTCGCTGATCGCCCCTACATAGCCCAACGCGTGCACCGCCAGGTCCCGGTGCGGGTACGAGCGCGTCTGGCGGGTCTTGATGTCCAGGCCCGGGAACTCGAAGCGCCGCACGGCAAAGCGCGCGACATCCTCGTCCGACATGCGAAGCCGGATCGGGACGCTGTCGAAGCTGCGCCGCGACCTGATGGTGCGCAGCAGCTCGTCGAGGTCCTCGCTGCGGATGAGCGCGAGCGCCACGAGGCCCTTGAGCGTGCCCTTCAAGTCCGGCACTTCCTCGGGAACGAGCTCGAGCTGATAGGCGGGCTGATTGTCCGCGATCACCTCAGCATTGCGGTCGAGGATGAGGCCGCGCACAGCCGGGATCGGCTCGGTGCGCACCCGGTTGCCTTGCGACAACTCGGCGTAATAGTCGTGGCGCAGCACCTGCAGCACGAACAGCCGGGCGAGCAGCACCACAGTGAGCAGCGCAATGAGCGCGCCCGCGAACAGCGCGCGCTGGTCGAACAGATGCTGCTCTCTCCAGTGATCCTTGATGCGCACGGCCGGCATGAGTTACGACCCTACGAGCTGCGGCCGCCAGGAAATTGTCCCGCTCATGAGCGCCGGCCGCCCGTCTGAGACAGGATGGCCGCGGCGGCCGGCCATACGAGTGCGCCGGTCACAGTATGAATCCAGCGCAGCGGGCTCGTGATCGGGTGGCCGCTCCAGCCGTCAATCGCGAACACCATGAACTCGTAGATGGCGAGGGCTCCGAACACAATCAGCGATTGCTGGAACGCAGGCTTGGAGCGGATCCGCTGATGCTCGCGCACGGCGAGGTAGCTCACCAGGGACAGTGCAAGCGCATGCTGGCCCAGCACCGGGCCCTGAACAACATCCAGTAGCAGCCCGCAGAACCACCCCAGGCCGACCCCACCTGCGCGTGGCGTGGCAATGGACCAGTATAGGACGGTGAGGGTCAGAAACGCAGGCCGAACGATATCCAGCCACTGCGGCAGCGGCAGTATCGTGAGCGCTAGCGCAGCCACCGCGGTCAGCATGATCCGGCCTCGAGGGTGCGCGCTCACTGTTCCTCCGGCGGCGGAGCCCCGGGCGGCGTGGGTGTCGGCGCGGCCGGCACCTCGGGCTCGGCAGTTGGTGCCGGCGCGGCGGGCATCTCGGGCTCGGCAGCCGGTGCACGGGCCTCGGAGGGCGGGCCCTCCTCGGCGGGTGAGCCTTCCTCGGCGGCCGGAGTGGCCGGCGCCGCAGCCTCTGACCGCGTACGGGACGACGCGGGGGGAGTTGTCGGCCGCGCACCAGGCCCCTTCGCACTCGCGAGGGGCGGATGAGGGGGGGCCGCTTGCGGCTGCAGAGTCGCATTTCCCGCCCGCAAGTCCCCGGTCGCGTCCGCTATGGGCGCCGCCGGGTGATCGGCTCGGAACCAGACCAGAGCAAGCTCGCGGTCGGTATCGATGCTGGCGAGCGGTGCCGCACGCACCTGTGCGAGCGGTTGAACCGCGTCGCGGTGGACTTCGGTGACGCGGGCGACGGGATAGCCCGCCGGGAACACCCCGCCGAGACCGGAGGTGACCAGCAGGTCCCCGCTCTTGATGTCGGCGTTGGGCGGCAGATAGGGCAGGGCGAGGAACGTCGTGTCGCCCGTGCCGACGGCAATCGTGTGCAGGCCGGTGCGCTCGATCTGCACGGGCACCGCGTGTTCGGGGTCGGTGATGAGGATGACCTCCGCGCTCCAGGGCCCGATGTGAGTTGTCTGGCCGACGAGTCCTTTGTCGTCGAGGACGGCCTGACCCTTGAAGACGCCATTGGTCGCTCCACGGTTGATGAGCACGCGCTGGCGCAGGCTGCTGAGCTGAACATTGACGATTTCCGCGGCGAGCCAGCGCTCGGCGACCGGCGGCAGAGCATCGCGTAGTCCGCGCAGCACGCCATTCTCGCGGGCGAGGGCCTCGAAACGCATCGAGCGCAGCTCCAGGTCGCGCTGCAACGCCTGCAGACGGCGGTTCTCGGCCTGCAAGGCCTCGCGCGCCTCGAAGCTCTCGTGAATCCAACGCCACGCAGCCGAGGGCGAGCTCACCGCGAGCTGGATCGGGTAGGCCGACGCCTGCAGCACGTAGCGGGCCCGCTCCAGCCAGCCATGGCGCTGGTCCAGGAACATGACCACGATGGACAGCGCGGCGTACAGGGTGAAGCGAAACCCGGGAGAGCCTCCGCGCCCCTGTAACGGTCTGCCGGCCGCTGTACCGAACGCAGCCACTGAAGGCGCGCGCGCGCCGCTACTCGAGACCGAAGTGACCGGGGCCCAGCTCGTCCATCAGCTCGAGAATGCGCCCGCCACCGCGCGCCACGCAGGTGAGCGGGTCATCCGCCACGACGACGGGCAGACCGGTCTCTTCCGTGAGGAGCTTGTCGATATCGCGCAGCAGCGCGCCACCGCCGGTGAGGACGATGCCGCGCTCGGCGACGTCGGCGCCAAGCTCGGGGGGAGTCTGTTCGAGCGCCTGCTTCACGGCGCTCACGATACTCTGCAGAGGCTCCTGCAGCGCCTCGAGGATCTCGTTG
>VBNY01000454.1:3979-5496 GCA_005877705.1 Gammaproteobacteria bacterium | reverse complement strand
TGTACTTGCTCATAGCCGCGACGGTCTCGACGCTCGGCATCCAGTTCTCTTCTTTTACAGCGGGGATCATGAGCATCATGTAGCGCATGGCGCGTCTCCTCGTTATTTCGGGTTGGTAGTCGGGAGTGCGGGTCCCGAGAACTCCGCTTCGATCGATATGTCGATGGGGTCGCCGACGCCCATGGTCGAACCAGCGGCTGGGATTCCAAACGCGATACCGAAGTCCGAACGTTTGAGCGAGGCGTGCGCAGAGAACCCGACGCGGGCGTGCGGATCCATCGGGTGCCCCGCATAGCCACCGTTGTATGTCGCATTGAGCACCAGCGCTCGAGTGACGCCGTGAAGGGTCAGCTTGCCGATGATCTCCATTGAGTTCGAGCCCTTAACCTGGACCCGCTCCGACTTATAGATCATCTCCGGGAATTTGGCCGTGTCGAGCATTTGCGGACCGCGAACGATATCGAGACAAGCCTGCGGCGCGCCGTCCATCTCGAGGGATGTGGCATCGATCGTCACCACGACCTGAGATGCCACGAGCTTGGCGGGGTCGAATGTCAGTTGGGCGTCGAACCGGCTGAACCGGGTCGTGTAATTCGAGAAGCCCAGGTGACTGACTCGGAACAAGAGGCTGGCGTGCGATTTGTCCAGCTGGTACCGACCAGCCGGTGGCGCCCCGGACGCAGCCGCTGGCGCGTCTGCCGCCGCCGCGGCCTGCGGTCCGGATGCAGCGACGAGTGCCACAGCGGCCAGCATCCAGACGCCTCCGGTCACGCGCCGCGTCTTAAAAAATCGATTGATCATGCGAATTATCCTTCCTACGGGAATTGTCCCCGTATCTTAAGACGACCGCAGCACGAGACTTACGACAGTCCGCCCAAGATTTTCTTCTCCAGGTCGAAGCGCCCCGGGATACTACGAGCGTCGCCGTTGCTAGGGAAGCCACGAATCTATAGCCTCTCTGACCGGTCCCACGTTCTGCGCTGCCCGTTCTCGATGCTCAACTTCACTGACGTCACCATCCGCCGCGGACCGCGCGTACTGTTTTCCAATGCCACTTTTAGCCTGTTTCGCGGCGAGAAGGTCGGAATTACCGGCGAGAACGGCAGTGGCAAGTCGAGCCTGCTGTCCGTGGTACGTGGCGAGCTGCACCCGGATGCCGGAACCTTCGAGATGCCACCGCAGCTCGCGATTGCACATGTCTCGCAGGAACTCCTGGCCACTGACAGGCTCGCGATCGAGTTTGTGCTCGATGGCGACGCGGAGCTCCGAGTCATTGAGCGCGCGATTGGCGGTGCGGAAGAGCGCGACGACGGTAACCACTTGGGTGAGCTGTATGCACAATACGCGGCGGCCGGCGGTTACGATGCACGCAGTCGCGCTGGACGCCTGATGCACGGACTCGGCTTCGCGGTCGCTGATGAGACTCGCCCGGTCAGTGCGTTCTCCGGTGGCTGGCGAGTGCGCCTCAATGTTGCGCAGGCGCTCATGTGCCGTTCGGATCTGCTGCTGCTCGACGA
>VBNY01000454.1:0-3960 GCA_005877705.1 Gammaproteobacteria bacterium | reverse complement strand
CGTGAATTTCTCGACCGTGTCGTCAATCGCATCGTGAACCTCGAGCACGGCAAGGCGCGCGCTTATCGCGGCAACTACTCGGCGTTCGAAGAGCAGCGGGCGTCCGAGCTGGCGGAGCAGGCGGCGCTCTTCACCCGCCAGCAGCGTGAGATCAAACACATGGAGTCGTTCGTCGAGCGGTTCCGTGCCAAGGCCAGCAAGGCCCGCCAGGCCCAGAGCCGCCTGAAAGCCCTCGAGCGCATGCAGCGCATCGCACCCGCGCACGTGGATTCGCCGTTCGAATTCTCGTTCGCGCCGCCCCCCAAGCTGCCTCGCCCACTACTGGCGCTGGAAGATCAATCCACGGGCTATGACGGACGAGCTATTCTCGAACACGTGAATCTCACGCTCGCGCCCGGGGATCGAATTGCGCTGCTCGGGCGCAATGGTGCCGGCAAGTCCACGTACATGAAGCTGTTGGCGGGAGAGCTTAGCGCACTGTCCGGCACGCGCACGGAAGCTCGCGACCTGCGCATCGGTTACTTTGCGCAACATCAGTTGGAGCAGCTGTCGCGTAAGGATTCGCCGCTCGGCAATCTGCGACGCATCGGTGCCGCGGAGGCCGCACGAGCGCCGGAGCAGGAGCTGCGCGACTTCCTGGCCGGTTTCGGCTTTCGCGGCGACCGCGTATTCGAGCCGATCGCACCGTTCTCCGGCGGGGAGAAGGCGCGTCTGATGTTGGCACTGGTCGCGTACCTGCGACCCAACCTGCTGCTCCTCGATGAACCGACGAACCATCTCGACCTCGAGATGCGTCAGGCTCTCGCAGTCGCCTTGCAGGACTACGAAGGCGCGGTGGTGTTGGTCTCTCACGACCGCCACCTGCTGCGCACCGTGGCCGATGAATTCCGGGTGGTCCAGCACGGGCGCGCAGCGGCCTTTGATGGCGACTTGGAGGATTACGCGAAGTGGCTGGCGGAGACGGATCAGGCGGCGCCCGCAGCGCAGCCGCAGCGCGCGCTAGAAGCGGCAGACTCCCGCAGGCAGCGCAAACGTGAAGATGCAGAGCGTCGCAACCGTCTCGGCCCGTTCAAAGCGCAGGTCGCGAAGTACGAACAGCAGCTGGCACGCTTGGCGAAGGAAACCGCGTTAATCCAAACACAGCTTGCCGCTCCCGACACCTATGCGGGCGTTGCGAAAGAGCGTCTGCCCGCGCTCCTGGAAAGGCAGGCGACGCTTGCCCGCGAGACGCGGGAAATCGAGGCCGCCTGGCTGGAGGCCAGCGAACGGCTCGAGGCCCAGTCGTCGCAGCTCGAGGGTGAGTAATATGCGTGTCCTATATCTGGATGACGAACAACCGCTGGTATTGCTCGTGGCGCGCATGCTCGAGCACCTCGGTCATGCTGTGTCGGGCTTCACCAACGCGGGAGAAGCGCTGCAGGCGTTCAAGGCAAGCCCGCGGGAGTTCGGCCTGGTCCTGACGGACATGTCCATGCCTGGCATGAGCGGGCTCGAATTCGCGCAGCAGATTCTGGCGATCGACCCCAAGGCGACCGTGGTTATCGCCACCGGCTGCGAGGATCCGAATTGGGCCGATCACGCGCGCGCCTCGGGCGTACGCGACGTCATCGAGAAACCCCTGCTCAGCCGTTCATCCGTCTAAAAGGGATAGTTGATCCCGGTGAAAACGGCCATGCCCTCGCTACCGTAGCCTATATCGACGTACCCGACGACAAAGGGCCGGGCAATACCGCGGATCCCCAAACCGCCGACTTTGTGCAGCTGGGCCAAGGGCCACGTGCTGGATCGCGCGAATACCCGACCGAGATCCACGAATGGCGCCAATTCCAGCTCGACATGGGTCGAGATGGCATTGAAGGACATCACCGTTCGGCGCAGCTCGATGGTGGTGGAAAAAGAATTGCGATCGTAAAAGCGGCCGGCGCCAAAGCCGCGCAGCGGCTGCACACCCCCTACCTGGCTGCGATCGCCGCCGATACTGCTGAGCGCCCAGAACGGCACGCGGTGGGCGCTCGGCAGATAGCGCACAGCCAGATGCGCCGCCAGCGTCGTGTCCTTCGCGATCGGCCGGAACGCGCTCGCGTCTACTCCGGCTTCGCTGTAGAGCGAATCGTTGAATACGCCGTGTCGGCTGGCCAGTCCGCCGTACACAACCCATTTCATGCCTCGACTGGTTACGGTCAAGTCATCCCGGGTGTCATAAACGACGGACAGGCGATTGAGCAGTTCGTGGCTGGTGCCCAGGCCCAGAATGCCACCAAAGCGGTCGCCAATCGAAGCGATGCGCTCCAATGTGCCCGGCAGCACGTCCAGGGCGCGCATGCGTCCGGTGTAAAGCAACTGCCAGGCCTTGCTGAGGTTCAGACCGATCTGCGCCTGCACCGATTCCTGCTCGTTGGTGTAATTCGTTTCGGCGCTCTGCGGTGATTGATTGCCTATGCCAAAAAAACGTGGTGTACCGTCCCGGTCGTACATCAGACTTCCATTGAACGAACAGCGCTGCGCACGCAAGCGTCCGCTCTGGTACTCGACAACGAACTTGCGTTCGACGCGCTGCTTGGCGCCCGTCACCACCGACCACTGTTCGTCCACGGAGGGATAGGCATACACACGCGCGTGAAAGCCAATCCCAAAATAGGGGTTGTACAGCACGTCGGGCGCGATGATGCGACGGATATGGTGATGCTCATCCGTTTTCAGCCACGTTGGAATGACGCCAAGCGTCGTGCCACTGTCCGGATCGACACCGATCAACGGTATTGGAATGAACGGCGCGTTCGCGGGATTGAACCACCTCGACAGACCTGAGGGCGGCGCCGAAGCCGGTGCAGCGCTCGCGTCCGACGCTGGCACTTCCGCCGCCTCGGCAGAATCCGCCCAGCAGGGAGTCGCAAGCTGCAGGGCAGCGACGACGCCCCACAACACGCTCAACGCGAGGGCAACAATCCCGGGGCATTTTGCTCGACGGATGGGTCACCAAGCGGGCAAGAGTTGCGGTAGGACCTCATGCGTTGCACGCGCAACGTCATCGAGAAAATCGATCTCGATCCACGGGGCTCCGGTGACATCGGTGACTTCGAAGACCTGGCTGCGTTCCCGCAGCAGATCGCGTACCGCTTCCTCGTGCGGCATATGAGCGCGCGCGCTTTCGACATAGCCTGCGACCAGAGCCGCGAGCCGGACGCAAGCTGCTTGCGCAATTCGATCGGCACGCCAGCGCGCACACATAGTTTGACGGGCTCGTCGCCGGCCTCGAAATCGCGGTCGATCAGCAGGCGGTTGACCGGCCGTTGGCCCGCTACCAGAGCAGTCATGATGCGCCCGTCGTACAGCACGTCGGCGTCCATCAGCAGCACGTCGCCGCCGCGTGTCACCGCGTCTGCGACCGTGTGGACGGTCAATACACTACCGAGGTCGAAGCGCGCATTCAGCACGATCTGGGGCCGCGGTTGCCAGCGGAGGCGATCGAGCTCGGCCTCAACCAGCTCGTGTCGAAACCCGAGCGCGAGAACGATCTCATCGACACCGGCTCTTTTCAGCAGACGCAGATGCCGTTCGAGCAAGCTCTTGCCACCGAACTGCAACAGGCACTTCGGCAGTTGCTGGTCTTCGGGTTGCTGCAGACGCAAACCGCGCCCCGCTGCGAGAATGATGGCACGCATGAAAGCTTCTATCCGCTTGCGGCGGCGCAGGCCAAGCGGCGGCGGCGCCGGCCTCTTTCGGACAGGTGTAGATACAGCAGGCCCGGCACGCCCAGCAGAATTTCTCGCGTGCGCTTTGCCAGCGACAACGCCAATGCTGTATCGGGCGGCAAGCCCGCCAACGGCGCGAGTAGCAGATAGCCGCCTTCCTGGACGCCGAGCGCGCCGGGAATGGCGAAACTCGCACCGCGAATCGCCTGTCCCAGACTTTCGAGCAGCAGTGCACCGCCCCAGCCGATGGGAGTCCGGAGCAATTGAA
>VBNY01000151.1 GCA_005877705.1 Gammaproteobacteria bacterium | reverse complement strand
GCGGCAGCTCGGCGAGCGATGCGAGCTTGACGCCGACCGCTCCGAGGCTGCGTGCATGAGCCGCGAAGTCAGTGCGGACCGTCGGCGCCGCATTCGACTGCTCGAGCAGATTGTTGAAGCTCGCATTGCCGGTCTGCCGTTGCAGCCGCTCGATGCAGCCAAAGCCGCCGTTGTCGAGCACGACGACGATGAGCTTGATCCCCAGCCGCACCGAGGTGGAGATCTCGGAGTTCATCATGAGGTAGGAGCCATCGCCAACGAGCACGATCACCTCCCGGTTCGGCTCGGCCAGCTTCACACCCAGCCCTCCGGCGATCTCGTAACCCATGCAGGAATAGCCGTACTCACTGTGATAGTCACCGACCGCCATGCTGCGCCAGTGCTTGTGCAGCTCCCCCGGCAGACCGCCCGCCGCGCACACGATCACTTCTGAGCCGTCGCTCGCTTCCTGCACCGCGCCTATGACCTGAGCGTCCGAGGGGATGCCGGCGGCCGCAGGCGCGACACAGCCGCGGGACACCTCGAGCCAGGATCTCTGCGCAGCGCGGGCGCGCGGGGTCCACGTCTCATCCGCGCGCCAGCTGGCTAGTGCTTCGTTCAACGCGCGGATACCTTCACGCGCGTCACAGACAAGAGGTAGCGCACGATGCTTGCTCGCATCGAGGTGCTGAACGTTGAGCGCGACGAGACGCCGGCCCTCCCCCTGGAACAATCCCCACGATCCGGTAGTGAAGTCCTGCAAACGGGTCCCGACTGCCAGAATCACATCCGCCTCGGCGGCGAGCTCGTTGGCCGCCGCCGTTCCCGTCACGCCGACGGCGCCCATATTGAGCGGATGACTCGCAGGAAGGGCCGATTTGCCGGCCTGCGTCTCGCCAAAGGGCACGCCATGCTGCTCGCAGAAGGACTGGAAATCCTGCTCCGCCTCGGAGTACCAGACCCCTCCTCCGGCGATCGCGAATGGTTTGCGTGCGTGCGCCAGGGCGGCGGCGCATGTGGACACCTCGCGCTCATCGGGGCGCACACGCCGCGGCAACCACAGACGATCCTCGAAAAAGCTCGCGGGATACTCGAATGCCTGCGCCTGCACATCCTGACACAGTGCGAGGGTCACCGGGCCGCAGTGCGCCGGGTCAGTGAGTACATTGACTGCGCGATCGAACGCCGAGATCAGTTGTTCCGGACGGGTGATGCGGTCGAAGTAGCGGGACACCGGTCTCAGGCAATCGTTCACGGTGGCGAGGCCGTCGCCGAAATCCTCGAGCTGCTGCAAGACCGGATCCGGAGCGCGGCTCGCAAACGCATCGCCCGGCAACAACAACAGCGGCAGGCGATTCACGTGGGCCACGGCCGCAGCGGTGACCAGATTGGTCGCCCCCGGACCGATCGAGGTCGTGCACGCCATCATGCGCCGGCGGCGGCTCGCCTTCGCAAAGCCGACAGCCGCGTGCGCCATGGCCTGCTCATTGTGGGCGCGCAACACCGGCAGCACCTCGCGGGTCTCATACAGAGCCTCGCCGAGGCCTGCCACGTTGCCGTGACCGAAGATCGCCCAGACACCCGAGAACAGGCGCCGGCGTTGCCCCTCGAGCTCGGTCCATTGTGCAGCGAGCGCACGCACCAGCGCCTGGGCCATGGTCAGCCTGATGGTCTTCATGCGACTGCCTCAAGAATCATGCGAAACTCTCAGCGCGCAGGCCGCGCCAGCGATCCGCGAGGAGGCGGAACCGATCCGCCATCTCCTTCACGGCAGCCTCATCAGTGATGCGCCGCTCGAGCCAGGCATGGGCGGCATCCGCGAAGATGCTGCGCCCGACGGCGAATCCGCGCACGCCCTCGAAGCGAGCAGCAAGCTGCAAGGCGCTGCTCAACTGCTCTAGGGGTGCATCGAGGCCCAGCACGAGGATACCGCGGCAACGCGGATCATACGTCTGTATCGCCTCGGCGCACGCCGTCCAACCCTGCTCACTCGCCTGTGGCTCCAGTTTCCACCAATCCGGCTTGATACCAAGCTCATATAGCCGAGTGAGCACTTGCGCCACGGTGTCGTCGCGCACTCGGCCGTGTCTGCTGCAAACGATCTCGAGCAGTAACTCCCGGCCGAGTGCGCGGCACGCGCTGTAGAGACGCAGCAGCTCACGCTCCTGGCGCTCGCGCAGCTCCTGAGGATCGTCCGGGTGGTAAAGGCACAGGCATTTCACGGTTTGACAGACCGGCCACTCGCTGAGGTGGGCTGCAAGGCTCGGGATCCCCTCGAAATCGAGCGGTCTCGAGCCAGGTCGCTCGACCGGCCGAGCGAGCCACAAACCGAGTGCGGCTGCGCGCGCGAGCGCTTCACGGCCATACGTGGAATCGAGCAACATGCCATAGCCCGGTCGACCGTCTGCGACTTGGCCGGCGGCCTCCACGGCCAACAACTTGAGGGCACGAACCCGTTCGAGCGAGGCACCGGCCACACGCGCCAGCTGCTCGAACTGTGAGCGGTGATCCATCGCGAATGCCGTGAGTGTCTGCGGCGCCGGACGGCGTGTGGTCGTCCAGTGCAGATGATTGAGGTGCGCATCCTCGCGCAGGGCATGATGCGCGCTCCGGTGCAGCAGAAAGTGCTGCAGCTCGCTCCAAGTTGGGAACTCCGGCGAGCACAGCAGCCGCGAGACGGCGAACGCGCCGCAGGCATTCCCGTACGCAGCGCACCGCTCGAGGGGCTCGTCGTGAAGATAGCCCCGCAGAAACCCGGCCATGAATGCATCGCCGGCCCCCAGCACGTTGTACACCTCGACGGGGAATCCGGCGCCCGTAATCCCCTCTTCGAGGCGGGCGGGGATGTCGCCTGAGAAGATTACACAGCCTGCCGGCCCGCGCTTGCAGACAATCGTCGCGGCAGAACGCCGCCGGATATTGCGCAGGGCTTCGAGCGTGTCTTCGCAGCCTCCGGCAATGTGGATCTCTTCCTCGGTGCCGACCACCAAGTCGCACTGCGCCAACACGGGCGCAAGCTGCTCGGTGACCATCGCAGAGCGGACGTAGCGTTGCTCGCCGGCCCCGGGTGCCGCCAGGCCCCACAGATTCGGCCGATAGTCAATATCCAGAATGACCCGTGCGCCGCAGGTCTGCGCAATGCGCATCGCTTTGTGCTGCGCCGCCGCCGCCATCGAGAAATGCGTCCCGGTCACGAGCAGCGCGCGTGTCGAGGCGACGAATGTCTCTTCCACGTCGTCCTCCGACAAGGCGCTGTCGGCGCAATTGTCGCGATAGAAAAGCAGTGGGAACCGTCCCTGATCCTCCACGCCCAGCAACACGATCGAGGTCAAGCGGTGCGGATCGGTCTTGACGCCCGTCGTGACGACCCCTTCGCGCTGCAGCTGTTCCAGCACAAAGCGGCCCATGGGCTCATTGCCCACGCGGGTGATGAGCGCCGTGCGCAGGCCGAGCCGCGCGCCGCCGATGGCGATATTCGCCGGGCAACCGCCCACCGCCTTGCAGAACGTCGCCATGTCTTCGAGGCGTCCGCCGATCTGCTGGCCGTAGAGATCGATGCTCGTGCGGCCGATGGTGATCAGGTCGAGCGCGCGCTCCACGTCAAAACCTCGGGGCGACTAACACTTCTTCGCCTCGTCCCGATGGCGGGCGACGGCGACCGCCAGTGTCATGGCGAGGGTGATCGCCCCGGCAAGGGAGCGGAACCCGCGGAAGTCCGCCTCGACGACTTCGAACCAGACCCTTGCCGAGCCAATGAGAGGCGAAAACGGACTGTCGGTGATCGCTACGACCGGCACCTTGCGCCGCGCGGCCGCGCCGGCCAACTCGAGCGTCGTCGGGGCATAGGGAGTGAAGCTCACCGCCAGCATGGCATCACGCGCAGTGCTCAATTCCATCTGCTCCGGGGCCAGACCCGCCCCCTGGTCGACGAGCTCGCAGCGTACGGCGAGCTTACGCAGCAAGTACGCCATATAGCTCGTTACGGCAAAAGAGCGGCGCGTAGCGAGCAAATAGATCGTCTGCGCACGCGCCAGAATCTCGACGGCCTGCTCGAGGCTCGCGGCGCTGACGCCGCTTGCGACACGCTCGACTGATTCGGCCGATACCCGGGCAAAGCCCTGCAGCAAGCGCGCCGGGCTGTGATCCTGATCGTCCTCGGTGCGCAGGGCTTCGAGGCGCTGGGGGTAATCCGGCCACCGCTGCCGGGCCTGCGACTTGAAGACTTCCTGCAGATCCGTGAATCCGTTGTACCCCAGTGCACGGCCGAAGCGCACCAGCGTCGAGGGCTGCACTTTCGCGCTCTTCGCGATCTCCACGACCGTTCCAAAGGCGATGTCCTGTGGTCGCGCGATCGCGTAGTCCGCCACTTGCAGCAGCCGCCTGGGAAGCTCCACTCTGCGCTCGGTGATCAGCGCGCACAGCGCGTGGAAATCGCGGGGCGAGGCGCCTCGCAAAGAGCCGCCGTTCGGCACCGCTGCCCGCGTGTCGCGTCGGCCCTTCACTACGCAGGCTCCTTTGCCTTGAGCGGCCCCGTTGCGCGGCGCTGCCGGCGGCGATACTGATCCGCCATGACCGCTGCGACGATGATCAAACCCTTGGCGATATCCTGCAGGTACGCATCGACGCCCAGGAAAGTGAACCCACTGGTGATCACTCCGAGGATGAGCGTGCCAATCACGGTCGCGGTGACCATTCCGACGCCCCCGGAGAGACTCGTGCCTCCAATCACCGCAGCGGTTATGGCATCAAGCTCATAACCTGTCCCCATCCCCGCTTGACCCGTCGCCGCGCGCGCGGATGTCATGACACCTGCGAGTCCGGACAACAAGCCGGCGCAGCTGTAGACGGCGAGAAGGTGACGATTGACGTCGATGCCAGAGACGCGCGCTGCCTGCATGTTGCCGCCGATGGCGTACACATATTTTCCAAAGCGGGTGTAGCGCAGCACGATATGAAACACTGCCGCGACGGCAAAGAAAACGAACACCGGCCGAGCGCCGGCGCCGATTGCAGTGTAGCTGTCCGTGAGCATGCTGACCGGGCGACCGTGCGTGTAGAGGCGAGCCATGCCGCGCACCGTGACCATGGTTCCCAGTGTCGCGATGAAGGCAGGCAATCTTGCATAGCTCACGAGCGCCCCGTTCGCGACTCCTACCGCCGCACCCACGGCGAGCGCCGCGGCGATCGGCACGAGCGCCGGCAGATCCGTCAGAGCGGGAAACACTGCGCCGGTCGTGCCTGCTGCCTGGGCGAGACTCGCCGCCACCATGGCCGACAGTGCCACGACCGAGCCGGAGGAGAGATCGATTCCCGCGGTGATGATCACCGGAGTGACGCCCACCGCCAGCAGGCCGATGATCGACACCTGCAGCACGATGATGATGAGGCGCTCCGGGCTCGCCAGGAAACTCTGCTGGCGCACCACCCAGCCGAGCAGCTCGAAGACCACGGCGATGCCGATCAGGATCAAGGCGATGCTGAACTCAGCAGGCCAACGTCGGCGCCGCACTGCCGCGCGTATCGATCCAATGCCGTTCATGGGCGAGGACATCGCAACACTTCCAGCAACCCGGCCTTGCAGCTACAGAGCGGCGAGCTCCAGTACCTTCTCTTGTGTGGCTTCGGCGCGCTCGAGTACTCCGCTGACCCTCCCCTGATGCATGACCATGATCCGGTCGCTCATGGCGAGAACTTCGGGCAGCTCCGACGAGATCAGGATGACCGCCACGCCTCGCGAGGCGAGCTGCGACATCAGCCTATGGATCTCCGCCTTGGCCGCCACGTCCACGCCGCGGGTCGGCTCATCCAGAATCAGGATGCGGGGATGGGTAAGAAGCCACCGTGCGATCAGCACCTTCTGCTGATTGCCCCCGCTCAGCTCCATGACGACATCGTCCAGATCGCGCACCTTGATCTGCAGTGTCTCGCACAGCTGCCGGCAATCGGAACTGAGCGCGCGCTCGTGTACGAAGCCGTGATGCGTAAAGCGCGGCAACGAGGCGATCTGGATGTTCTCGAGTACGGAGAGCGCCGGGAACAGTCCCGTACGCTTGCGATCCTCCGTAAGAAAGGCGATGCCATGCTCGATGGCTCGCTGGGGAGAGTCGATGACTACCTCACGACCGTCGATGTGAATCTGACCGGCGGTGGCGGGCGTGAGACCGAACAGCGTCTCCGCAAGATTGGTCCGTCCGGCGCCGACCAGACCTGCCACACCCAGAGTCTCCCCGCGGCGCAGCTCGAAGCAAATCTCCGACAGCACGCCCGCGAGCGACAGCCCGTGGACTGCGAGAGCCGTCGCGCCAATCGGGGCTGCGGTTTTGGGGAACAGCTGCTCGAGCTCCCGCCCGACCATGAGCGCCACCAGTTGACTTGGCACGAATTTGTCTGCGGCAGCGGTTGCGACCTGCCGGCCGTCCCGCAGGATCGAAATCTCATCGGCGATCTCGAACACCTCGGACATCTTGTGTGTGATGTACACGATCGCCTTGCCACGGCCTTTGAGCTGCCGGATCAGGGCAAACAGGTGGCACACTTCGCGATCGGTCAGCGAGGAGGTCGGCTCGTCCATGAGCAGGACGTCGGAGTCCCAGGAAACCGCCCGCGCAATTTCGATCATCTGCTGTTGGGCGATGCCGAGATCGCCCAGGCGCACGCCGGGATCCAGCTCGATGGCGAGCTGCTCGAGCAAGCTCGAGGTGCGGCGATGGAGCTCGCGGTGGTTGATCAGTCCGAGCCGGGTACGCGGTTCGCGACCGATCCAGATGTTCTCGGCGACCGTCATGCCGGGAACGAGATTCAACTCCTGGTGAATCATCGCGATCCCTGCCAGCAGGGCAGCCCGCGGCCCCGAGAACTCGCAAGCCCTGCCACGCAGGCGCACCTGCCCGGATGTGGGCTTGAGATCACCCGCGATGATGCGCATCAAGGTCGATTTGCCGGCGCCATTCTCGCCCATCAGCGCGTGGACGGTGCCCGATCGCAGGCGCAAGCTGACATGGTCCAGCGCGCGCAGACCGGGGAAATCCTTGGTGAGACAATCGACTTCCAGCACTCCGTGCGACATGGCGGCATTCCCCCTCGTGAATGCGATGTGCCCGGTGCAAAAATCTTTCCATATTTTGCACTAAAGCGCAATCATCATTCCATGGTGCGGCCCCTCAAGGCGTCAGCGCCGACTGCCGCTGCTGCAGGAAGCGGCGCACCGCGGGGTCGCGCTCGAGCCCGATCGCGATTTCATAGGCCTGGCGGGCTTCGCCGCATGCGCCTGTCCTGGCCAGCAGCTCCGCCCGCGCCGCCCAGTAGGGTTGGTATTGCGTGAGGCGCGCATCGGCCGCCAATTCTTGCAGCGCCTCGAGGGCGGCACCGGCGCCTTGTGTCTCGGCGATCGCCAGGGCGCGATTGATGGCGACTACCGGCGAGCCGCACAGCACCAACAATGCATCATATAACTCGACCACCGCCGAGTTGATAGCGCCCAATGGAGCCCAACGCGCTGGCGCGCACCAGGAGCGCCTCGGCCTCATTGATCAGCTGCGGATCCCACAACGCAGGATCCTGCTCGGCGAGCGGCACGTAGTCGCCGTGCTCGGTGCGCCGCGCGCGGCGCCGGGCTTCCGCGTGCAGCATGAGCGCAAGCAGGCCCAGCGCCTCCGGTTCCTCCGGACGCAATTCAGTCACCAGCCTGCCCAGGAACACGGCTTCCTCGGCGAGATCGCGGCGGGCGACATCGGTCCCCCCGGCGTCGGTCCAGCCTTCCCCGAACGCAGCGTAGATAGCCTCCAGCACGGCCTCGAGCCGGCCGGGAAGGTCGTCGGTCCGCGGGATGCCAAATGGGATGCCGGCCTGCCGGATCTTGTTCTTCGCGCGCACGAGTCGTTGACCCATGGCTGCCGGAGCCATGAGGAACGCCGAGGCGATCAGCGCCGCATCCAGTCCCAGCACTACTTGCAGAATCAGCGGCGCGCGGATGCCGACCTCGATTGCCGGATGCGCACAGGCGAACATCAACGCGAGGCGTTGGTCCGGGATTTCCGCGTCGGCCGCCGCCGCCTCCAGCCCTTCGGCGAGGAGCTGCAACTGTCCTGCCGCCATCTCACCGCTGTGCCGTCGCCGGGCGAAATCGATCATCTTTCGCCTGGCGACGGTCAGCAGCCATGCCTCCGGGCTCGACGGGCAGCCGTTGCGCGGCCAATCCGTCAGCGCCGCAGTGAACGCCTCCGACAGCGCATCTTCTGCGGCGGCCACATCCCGCGTGCGCGCCGCGAGAAAGGCGACGAGCTTGCCGTAACTGCGACGCGCGGCCGCCTCCGCGGTGCGCCGTGCCTGCAGGTCGCCTTCGCTTGAGCTCATACGCCGATGCGCGCCGTCGAAAGCTTATACCGCCATGGGCCAGATCGGACGCACCTCGACGACCCCGTGACTCGCGGCCGGACAGCGCGCCGCCCACGAGAGCGCGGCATCGAGATCGGGCACGTCGATGAGGTAGTAGCCGCCCAGCTGCTCCTTCGAGTCCGCGTAGGGCCCGTTCAGCACCTGCGACTTACCGTTGGCGATGCGCACGGTCGTCGCAGTGGAGCTACCCTGCAGGCGGTTCGAGCCCTTTAGGACGCCCGCCTTCTTGATTGCCTCCGTGTACGCCGCATATGCCGCCACCCCCTGTTCCTGCTGAGCCTGTGTCAGCTTGGACCAGCCGCCCTCGTTTACATAGAGCATCAGAAGATATTGCATAGAAAGTCCCCATCATGGATCGTGGGCGGGCACCATGCGCCGCCAGCACAACCATGACGAAGCGAGCATCTCTCCACATGTGGAAGCCGGTCAGCGTGTCCGGCGTGACGCTATTTCGAGCCGAGCATATCCAACAAAGGTTCACCCGACACAGTCACGAAGAGTACGCCCTTGGTGTGATCACGGATGGTGTTCTGGGGTTCGACTACCGAGGAAAGTATCATCTCGCCGGAGCCGGCGAAGTCAATCTGGTCGTGCCCGGCGAGGCGCATACGGGAGAGCCGGCGCTGGGCGAGGACTGGAGCTACCGGATGTTCTACATCCAACCGGAATTGATGCAGGCGATAGCACGCCAAGCAGGTGGCGACAACGGTGCCCTGCCCTTCTTCCATGCGGGCGTCATCCAGGACGAGAGGCTTGCCGCAACGGTCATCGGACTACACACCGATCTGGACGAGCAGGGAATTTCGGCCTTGGAAGCGCAGTCGAGGCTCATTGCTCTGCTGGCGACATGGATCCGCCGTCACGGCGAGAACACGCGGGCGGCGACCCGGATCCCCGGCCGCGCACCTGACCTCACGCGCGTGCGAGACTTTCTCGATGACTGCTGGCAGCAAAAACCCGCTCTGCGGCAATTGGCGGAGATGGCCGGACTCAGCCCCTACCACCTGCTCAGGGCCTTCATACGCCAATATGGGTTGCCACCTCATGCCTACTTGATTCAACGGCA
>VBNY01000453.1 GCA_005877705.1 Gammaproteobacteria bacterium | reverse complement strand
CGCGCCTGCCCCGCGAAATTTACACAGCCCCCCTGCCTCTTGGCCGCCTCCAAAGAGTGCTGTTCCAATACGGAACAGTTGCTGCGCGGGCTGTATCGAAAGCGATGCTGGCGAGCGTGACACTCCGGTGACCGTGGCATAATGGTTGCTCGGCTCGACGGCGGGCCGCGATCACCGGGAGCTTCGCCATACGCAAGAGGGGGAGGCCATGCTCCAGCAGATCGGCAGTCATGCCCGTTACATTCAGTCGGTGCTTCGCGGCACGGCGCGCGAAGACAGCGCCGCGACGCCGGAGTACGTGAAGCGTTCCTGGCTGCGCTGCCTCACGCAATACCACCTGGATCCGCAGTCGCAGCGCGAGCCTTTCGTGCTGCCCCGCCAGGAGCGCCTCGCCCGCAAGGAGCAGAACCTCGAGCTGGTCTCATTCGCCGACACCGAGATGGCGCACCTGTATCACCAGCTCGCCGGGTCCGGCTACTCCATCATCCTCACCGATCGCGACGGCGTGCTGCTCGATTACTACGGTGATCTGAGCTTCAGGAATGCGGCGTTTCGCACCGGATTGGTGCTCGGGGCCGTGTGGAGCGAAGAGCACGGCGGCACGAACGGAATGGGCACTTGCCTGTTCGAGCGCGCCCCGTTGATCGTCCACCGGGACCAGCACTTCTTCTCGCGCAACACCGGGCTCACCTGCTGCGCCGCGCCGATTTTCGATTACCAGGGCGACCTGGTCGCCGTGCTGGACGCCTCCGGGGAGTCCGACCGCGCGCAGCAGCACACGCTGGTGCTCGTGAACATGTCGGCGCAGATGATCGAGAACCGGATGTTCCTGCATCGCTTCCGCGACGCCTCCGTGGTGCGCTTCCACAGCCGCCCGGAGCTGGTCGGCACCTGGGGCGAGGGCATCATTGCGCTGGATGCTTCCGGAGTCATCGCGGCGCTCGACCGCAACGCCCTGTTCCAGCTCGGCTTCAAGTGCACCGGTGAGCTGGTCGGCGCGCCGCTCGAACGCCTCTTCAACATCTCGCTGTCCGCGCTCGTGGGCCGCAGCCAGAAGAAATCGTTCCACGCCCTGCCGATCTACGACACGCGCCACGGCGGGCGGTTCTTTGCGGTCGGGCCGCTCCGGCCGAGGACTACTCGATACCCGCAGCCGGGCGCAGTGTGCTCGATGAGCTGGAGTTCGGCGATCCGGTGATGGCGCGCAACATCCAGGCGGCGAAGCGCCTGGAGTCCCGCGACATTCCGATCCAGCTGCTCGGGGAGTCGGGGACCGGCAAGGAATACTTTGCGCGCGCCCTGCACACCGCGAGTGAACGCGCGGACAAGCCGTTCGTCGCCGTCAACTGCGGCTCATTGCCCGAGATGCTGCTGCAGAGTGAGCTGTTCGGGCGGGCCAACGGCGCTGGCACCCAAACGGACGATGAGCGGGGCCGGATCGTGCAGGCCAACGGCGGTACGCTGTTTCTGGATGACGTCGGTGACCTGCCGCTGGAGCTGCAGGCTCAGCTGCTGCACGTCCTGGAGGAGCGCGAGGTGATGCCCCACGACAGCGACACGCCGATCAAGGTGGACATCCGGATCGTCAGTGCGGCACGCGGCAGCCTGCAAGAGAAGATCCGGCGCGGCGAGTTTCGGGAAGACCTGTTTTATCGGCTGCAGAGCCTGGTGCTCACGCTGCCCCCGCTGCGCGACCGAAAGGATAAGAAGGAGCTGACCCGGCACCTGTTCGCGCAGGAAAGTGCCGCGACTCCTGCGGTTGGCCTCAGCGAGGACCTGATCGATGCGCTGTGCGCCTATTCATGGCCGGGCAACATCCGCCAGCTGCGCAACGTCCTGCGCGGGATGATCGCGTTGCGCACCAGCGACCGGCTCGACCTCACCAGTCTGCCGGCCGACTACGGCATCGGAGCGCCGGTGGCGGAGGCCGAGCCGCGCGACAGCGCACCCGAAGTGCAGTCGCTGAATCCGCTGGAGAAAGCCGAGCGCAGCGCGCTGCTGCGGGAGATAGATCTGCACCACGGCAACATCAGCCGCGTCGCGCACAAGCTCGGCATCGGGCGCAACACGCTGTACCGCAAAATGCGCCGCCTCGGCATCGCTTTCCCGTCGAGGCAGTCGGCGCGGCGCTAAGACACCGGAGCCGTCTACCACTCGTTATGAGTCAGGTAGACGTAGACGTAGGCCGTTATAAACAGCACGCACACGCCGCACACAATGAACGTCGCGCATGCGGCCGCGAGCAGCACGAAGATGCTGAGTGCGCCGCTGCCGCCCTCGCCGAGCGCGTCAAAGCAAGCAGTCAAAACGATTGCAATGCTGCAGCTGAGTGCCCATCTCAGCATGCACACCGAGAGGTGACCACGCATGCTTCGATTGTGGCGATAGGCGGCCACGCGCTCCTCGCGGGTGCCGCGGCTCACGTCCTTCATCATCCGGAACGGCGAAAAAAATCTCCACAACGCCTGTAACACGTGCGCCCTCGCAAACACGTTCGCACCCGCTCATTCTCGCTCCATTTCACGCCAGAGCACTGTGCGGCAGTTGGAATTCGCTAAACAAGTAGACGGTCGGCAATCGCACATGTTCCCGGCCCCGCCTGCGCAGAGTGGCGCTGGATGCTCCAAAGCGGGGCAAGCACGGGCCCTCGCGGCGGGGCTCAATCGGGCGCCTGTCGCCGGCATGCAGCTCGGCGTACGCGGCCAGTCCGCGGAGGCGCCAGGCAGCGGCGGCGCCAATGAGCGACAATGCTCGAGGGACGGGCGAGGCGTGAGGATTCCATGGCAGACACGGTGTTCGGCAAGATCATCAACGGCCAGATCCCCTGTCACAAGGTGTATGAGGATGACAAGGTGCTGGCCTTTCTGGATA
>VBNY01000150.1:11639-12585 GCA_005877705.1 Gammaproteobacteria bacterium | reverse complement strand
GGCGCGGAAGCGGTCGTCCGCGATCCGTCGCAGAGCCTCCACCCGCTCGAACGGGCGCGTGAACGATGCCCGGCCACGGACACTGATGAGGTCGGTGCTGCCGGCGAGATTGTCCAGGGCATTCAGCACCAGGTCGCCGTTGCTGGCCCACGGCTGGGCGATCCGCTGGCCGAAGAAATTCTGCTCGTGCACCCACAGATAGTCGGACAGCAGGTCGGTGTCGGCGAACACGACGAGGGTGAAAGGCTTGGCCGACTGCTTGAGAGCTGTCTGCCCGGCGGGCAGCGTGACCCCAGCGGGCGGGCCAGCGGGGAATGCCGTCCTGATGCCGCCGGTGACACGCGCCGCGATGGTGTAACGCTTGCCCGTCGGCTTGAATCCGTCGCGCAAGCTCGACGGGTCGAACAGCATCGTGAAGCGCTCGACCGGCAGCGGCTCGGCTTCCGCGCTCGACTGCACCAGCGGCTCGAACTTGATGTGCGCATCCTTGGCGGGCTCCAGATAGCCGGCCGTGGCCACGTTGATGTTCGACAGGCCGGCCGTGATCACATCGCCCGCGGCGAACGTCGACTTGTCGAGGCCGAGGATGCCGAGGTGCTGCACCGGGGGATCGCCTTGGCGCATGGAGACCGAGAGCGCGTGTCCGCGGTCCGCCACGACCTGACGGGGGTTGAACTGCACGCCCCAGGCCGCGAGCAGGGTGCTGAGCTGCGATGATTTGTCGGCCGCCATCGCCGCCATCGGGTTCTGCGGGTCCGCGCCGGACTGATCGGACTCGGCGATCGGGTCGAGGAACGCGACGATGTGTCCGCCGCGCAGTGCATACTGATCGATCGCAAACTGCGTCGCCGGCGCGAGGTTCTTCGGATGCACGAGGACCAGCACCGTCACGTCAGGGTCGATCTTGGTCGTGTTGGTATCGAGCGCGTGGACATCGAAGAGCTGC
>VBNY01000150.1:0-11600 GCA_005877705.1 Gammaproteobacteria bacterium | reverse complement strand
CCGTCATCGGCAAAGACGAAAGCCACGCGACCACGGGCTTCTTGGGGTTGGCGAGCTGGTAGATGAGCTTCACCACGTCGTACTCGAGGAACTCCTCCTTGTCCGGATCGAAGAACGCGATTGCCGCGTGGCCATCCGTGGAGTTGGTGCCGGCCAGGCCGAAATACAATTGCGAGCCTGTGGGCCCTACGGGGGCGCCGCGCACACCGAGCTCGGAGGCGCGATCTTCGTCTTCCGAAAAGGGCTGCGGGTCGATGACGTGCAGATGCAGCGTGCCGTTGGAGCGCGCCGCGAGCTCCTCCAGGAACTCACGCACCCGCACTCCGTAGGTCTTCAGCCGTGGCAGTTGAGCGGCGGTCTTCTCGGAGAAGAACAGGTACAGATTGATAGGCTCCTTGATGCTCCTGAGGATGCGGTCCGTGCCGGGCGCCGTGGTGTAGAGGTGGTTCTGGGTCAGGTCCAGCCGCCAGCCGCGCAGCGCGTAGTTGCACAGCACCGTCAGTCCGATGAACAACAGGGCGAGCGCGAGCAGCGTGCCGCCGCCGAGTGTCAAGCGTTTGGTCATATTCGCCTTCGCTTCCGCTATCAGTCCGACTTACGCACGTCCAGCACGATCGAGGTCGCGAGCAGGAAGAACCCGATCAGCATCGCGAAATACAACAGGTCGCGCAGGTCGATGACCCCCTTGGCGATCGACTCGAAGTGGGTGAGGAACGCCAGCGATGCGATCGCATCCACGAACGCCTGCGGCAGCCAGCTGCGGAATGCGTCGAGCACGATCGGGTAGCCGGCGAGCAGCAGCGCGAAGCACGTGACCACGCCGAGGATGAACGCGACTACCTGGTTGCGCGTGAGTGCCGACATGCATGAGCCGACGGACAGCAGCCCGCCGGCCACCAGCAGGCTGCCGACGTACGCCGCGAGAATCGCTCCGTTGTCGGGGCTTCCGAGGTAGTTGACGGTGATCCACAGCGGGAAGGTGAGCGCGAGCGCGAGCGCGGTGAACAGCCAGGCGGCGAAAAACTTGCCGAGCACCGCCTCCCACAGCGTGACCGGCTGGGTCAGCAGCAGCTCGATGCTGCCGGACTTGCGCTCCTCCGCCCACAGCTTCATGGAGATCGCGGGGATCAGGAACAGGTACAGCCAGGGGTGGAAATTGAAGAACGGCGCGAGGTCGGCCTGGCCGCGCTCGTAGAAGCCGCCCAGATAGAACGTGAAGGCGTTCGCCAGCATCAGAAAGATGAGAATGAACACGTACGCGAGCGGCGTTGCAAAGTAACTCGCGAGCTCGCGGCGCATGATGATGCCCACGTTGCGCATGGCGCTCCTCTTGGCTGAAGGTCTTCAGTTGGTGATCGTGCGGAACACTTCGTCCAGACGTCCCGATTCCAGGTGCAGCTCCTTCAGCTTCAGCCCCTGGCGGGCGGCGAGCTCGGAGACCGCAGGCAGAATTGTTGCGCCGGAACGCGGCAACGCCGTGAGCCGCGCGTCGCGCTCGCTCACCTCGACTTCCGCGACCGCCGGCAGAGCCGCCACGGCGGCGCGGGTGGCCGCGAGTAGCTCGGGCTGCTCGAGCTGCAGCGAGACTGCGTTGTGATA
Source organism: Gammaproteobacteria bacterium (assembly GCA_005877705.1). Taxonomy (GTDB): domain Bacteria; phylum Pseudomonadota; class Gammaproteobacteria; order Steroidobacterales; family Steroidobacteraceae; genus 13-2-20CM-66-19. The sequence goes on along the minus strand of VBNY01000150.1, from coordinate 10,001 downwards.
GCGCGACTTCCCGGCGAGCTGCAGCGGCGTGTCGTCGGCGACGATGCGGCCGCGGGCGATGATGATTGCCCGGGTGCAGACGGCGTCCACTTCCTCGAGGATGTGGGTCGAGATCACGATGATCTTGTCGCGCGCCATGTCGTTGATGAGCGTGCGCACCTCGTGCTTCTGGTTCGGATCGAGGCCATCGGTGGGCTCATCCAGAATCAGGACCGGCGGGTCGTGCACGATCGCCTGTGCGAGCCCGACTCGGCGGCGAAAGCCCTTGGAGAGCGTTTCGATGCTCTGCTCGAGGACCGAAGCGAGCTGCAAATGCTGGATGACGTGGTCGAGCCGCGCCTTGCGCCGCGCGCCCTCGAGCCTGCGCAGGTCCGCGATGAACTCGAGAAAGCGGCGCACAGTCATCTCACCGTAGCCCGGCGCGCCCTCCGGCAGGTAGCCGAGGCTGGCCTTGGCGCCGAGCGGGTCCGTCTCGATGTCGTGCCCGCAAATGCTCGCGCGCCCCGAGGTCGGAGGCACGAAGCCGGCCAGCATGCGCATGGTGGTCGTCTTGCCGGCCCCGTTCGGACCCAGGAATCCGAGCACCTCGCCCGGACCTACCTGGAAGCTCACGTCGTCCACCGCGGTAAGGGAGCGGTATCGCTTGGTCAGGTGTTCGGTCTTGATCATAGAGATGGCGTCTAGGAGCAAAGGGTCCGTACAAAAGTTCCGCGGCCCGGCGCGGGCGCGGATTGTGGCCGTGGCGCATCCTGGAATTCAAGCCGCCGGCTAGGTAATTGGAAAAAGTGCAAGTCCGCCAGGCCAGGCTCCTAGAATCTCTGCGAGCTGGCACGCCAGTACAGGAGCATCAGCGCGCCGCCGAGCATTCCCCCGAGATGCGCGAAATGCGCAACATCCGCCTGCCTTCCGGTGACCCCCAGGAACAGCTCGAGCACCCCGAAGAACGTCACGAACACCCAGGCCGGCATCGGGATCGGCGGGAACAGCAGGATGATCCGCTGGCGCGGGAAGTACCACGCAAACGCCAGCAGCAGGCCGAATACGCCACCGGATGCGCCAATGGTCTCGGACGCCGTCCCGGCTGCCTGCTGGACCGCAAGCTGCGTCGCGCCGGCGGCGAGCACGCTCGCGAAGTAGTAAGTCACGAAGCGGCGGCTCCCCCAGTACTCCTCGAGCGCACGGCCGAACATGAATACGGCGAACATGTTGAAGAAAATGTGCGCCACGTTGCCGTGCAGGAAGGCGTAGGTGAGCAGCTGCCACGGCTCGAACTGCTGCGTGCTCAGCGGCCAGAGCGCAAACAGCGCGAGCACGCGCGGCCCAGCCGCCAGCTGCAGCAGGAAAACGGCAACATTGACCAGGATCAGACCCCGCGTGGCGGGCGGCAGGTAGGCGAACATCGGGTGATCTTACCGGGGTCCCCGGAAAATCGAGCGGCGATCACGTCGTTGTAGATGGCGAGCAGGCCCGGCAGATCGGGCTCGCCGGCAGCCCGGATTTGCATCGCTTCAGTTCCTGGTTCGCGGTCGCAGTCAAGCGGCCGCGCGCACCGACTCGCTCAAGAATCGCACCAGCGGCGCGGATGCGCTATGGGCCACGTTGAATCGCAGCCACTGGCCGCAGCCCTGCGAGGGCGAGAACAGGGAGCCTCGGGCGAGCAGGATCGATTGCTCGCGCGCCCGGCGCACCAGCTCGGTCACGGGGACGGACTCGGGCACGCGTCCCCACAGGAAAATGCCTTCGCCGGCGGCGCTCTCGAACTCGATCCCCGCGGATTCGAGCGCCTGGCGCGCAGCGCTGCGCATGCGCGCGAGACGCATGCGAATCTGGTCCACGTGGCGCTTGTAGCGGCCGCTGTCGAGCACTTCCGACACGAAGCTCTCGAGCAGCGCGGACCCCGACAGCACCGACAGGACTTTGCGCTCCACGATCCTGGAGACCAGGGCCGGGTCAGCGGCGACGAAACCGACGCGCAGCGCAGGCCCGATCAGCTTGCTGTAGCTGCCGACATAGATCACGTGCCGCAGGCCGTCGATCTGCGCAAGCCGCACGGCGGGGCCGTCGTAGAGATCTCCGTAGACGTCGTCTTCCACGACCGCAAACCCGTATTGCTCGGCAAGTGACAGCACTCGGTGACAGCTGGCGGGGTCGGCGTTGCCGCCCGTCGGGTTGTGTAGCAGCGTCTGCATGAAGAACGCCCGAGGCCGGTGCGCGCGGCATGCCGCCTCGAGCGCTTCGAGATCCGGACCGTCGGCGCGCCTGGGCACGGGGATGAGTTGCACGTGGTGCGCACGGAGCTGCTCGAACAGCACGAAGTAACCGGGATCCTCCACCAGCACCGCGTCCCCTGGGCCCAGCAGAATGCGGGCGAGCAGGTCGAACGCCTGCGAGGCGCCGAAGGTGGTGGTGATGTTGGCGGCACCCGCGGCGATGCCGTGCTGCACGAGGCGTGCGGCGATCTGCTCCCGCAGCTCGGGAAGGCCCTGCGGCGGGCAAGGCAGCCACGCCTGGCCATGTCGTCCGCGCGACAGCCGCATCAGGACGCCGCCAGGGGCAGCCTCCAAGAACCAGTTTTCAGGCAGGAAACCCGAGCCGGCGGCGATCAGCTCCGTCGATTGCGACAGGGCGACCCGCGCCAGCGCCAGCGCATCGGCGCCCGGATCGGGCAGGGCCTCGATGGCAGCGAGCGGCGCGGTCGGACGCCGCCGGGCCACAAAGAAGCCGCGACCGGCGCGCGATTCGATGACGCCACGCGCTACCAACCGATCGTACGCATCGACGACGGTGAAGGGGCTTGCCGCTACGAGCCTGGCGAGCTTGCGGATGGAAGGCAGCCGAGCCCCGGCGGGCAGCTGTCCGTGGTGGACGAGCTTGGTGATGCGCTCGGCGATCTGGTCGACCAGTGGAACGGCGGACTCGCGGGACAGTTCGAACAAGGCGGCGCTCCCCAGGGCCAAAACCACCCACGAAAATGAGTGACTGTCCGTATGCTGAGGAATCAGGCCCATCGGCGTCACTCATTTCCGTGGGGCCCGGTTGCGCTACAGCACCATGATGACTCCCGTCGCCGCCAGAGCAAGCGCCATCGCCACGTTGAAGGCCAACCGGCTGCCCGAGCGCGCCAGCAAAGTCCTCAAGGAACTGCCGAACAGCGCCCAGACGGCGATGCACGGCAGGTTGATCAGCGCCATCACCCCGACCATGTAGGCGTCGGCGGCGACCGCCCCGAGCTCGCGAGGCAGGAAGAGCGTCGCAGCCGTCAATGTCATGACCCAGGCCTTGGGATTGAGGAACTGGAAGAGCGCCGCTTCGAGGAACGTGAGCGGCCGGGCGCTGTCGGCAGCGCGCGCCTGCGCTGCGCCCAGTATCCGCCAGGCCAGGTACACGAGATAGGCTGCGCCCACCGAGCGCAGCACGGTCTGCAGCTGCGGCCAGCGGTGGAAAATGGCGCCCAAGCCCGCGCACACCGCGAGCAGTTGGATGGCGCACCCCACACAGATGCCGAGCATATGAGGCAGCGTGCGCCGGATCCCGAACGTCGCCCCGGACGCCGTCAACATCATGTTGTTGGGCCCCGGCGTGATCGACATGACGAAGGAATACGTCGCGAAGGGAAGTGGGTCGAGCATATTGCGCAGTTTGGTCGCGCGGGCGCTGCCGGGGCAGATACGCGCGCGCTGTACTGTATCGGGCCGAGTCCTGTACGGACCCTTGAGGTCTTATCGCGGCGGCGGGAGTTGACTCCCGAGCTTCTCAGCGGCCGACTTGAGTACGGGCAGGCAGCGTTCGATCAGCTCGCGGCGCGACACCCGCGATGCCTGCGTGCTCACGTTCATTGCGGCCACCACCGCGCCGACGACATTGCGCACCGGCACGGCGATCGAGCGCAGGCCGATCTCGAGCTCCTGATCGTTCAGCGCGTATCCGTCATGGCGCACGGCGAGCAGAATCTCTTCCAGCCGCTTGCGCGAAGGCACCGTGTGTTTGGTGTGCGGGACGAACTCAACTTTCGACAGCTCGGCCTTGGCCTGCTCCTCGGTCAGGTGCGCGAGCAGCACTCTGCCGAGCGCCGTGCAGTAGGCGGGCAGGCGGCTGCCGACGCCCAGCGTGACCGACATGATCCGCTTGGTCGCTGCGCGAGCGACGTACATGACCGCGCCGCCATCCAGCACCGCGACGGAGGAAGCCTCACCGAGCACCTCGCTGACCTCCTCGAGCACCGGCTGCGCGGCAATGGGCACCGGCGCCGTCGACAGATAGGCGTAGCCCAGGTTGAGAATCCTTGGCTGCAGGAAGTAGGCGCGGCCGTCGGTCGCCGCGTAGCCGAGCTCGCGCAGGGTATAGAGGCAACGCCGCACGACGGCTCGTGTCAGACCGGTCGCGCGACTGACATCCGCGATCGTGAGACGCCGGTCGACGCCGGCAAAGGCGCGAATGACGTGCAGGCCCCGCGCCAGGGAAGTCATGAAGTCCGGATCGCCGGCGCGGTACAGACCATTGTCCGGATCAGTGACGCTCATGAGATGAGCGATAAACGCACCCCAGCGGTACGATAATCGTACCTTGCGCCGGTCCCGGTGTCATCTATAGTCAGGTGTCCCCGTGTGCCGTCGATATAGCGAGGAGTGATGATGCCAGAGGCATTCATTTGCGATGCGGTTCGAACGCCGATCGGGCGCTACGGCGGCGCGCTGGCTGTCGTGCGCGCCGACGATCTGGCAGCGCTGCCCATTGCAGCGCTGGTAGCGCGCAATCCTTCACTGGAGCCTGCCGCGATCGATGAAGTGCTGCTCGGCTGTGCGAATCAGGCGGGCGAGGACAACCGCAACGTGGCGCGCATGGCCGCGCTGCTGGCGGGGCTGCCCGTCGCTGTGCCCGGCGCAACGATCAACCGCCTGTGCGGCTCCGGCCTCGATGCGGTGGCGATGGCGGCGCGCGCCATCAAGAGTGGAGAGGCTGAGCTGATCGTGGCGGGTGGCGTCGAGTCCATGTCGCGCGCGCCTTTCGTGATCCCGAAGGGGAGCGAAGCCTTCAGCCGCAACGCCGAGATCTACGACACGACGATCGGCTGGCGCTTCGTCAATCCGCTCCTCAAAGAGAAGGTCGGCGTCGATTCGATGCCCGAGACCGGCGAGAACGTGGCGGCGGACTACGGCGTGTCGCGCGCCGACCAGGACAAGTTCGCGCTGCGCAGCCAGCAGCGCACCGCGGCCGCTTACGCGCGTGGCTTCTTCCAGTCCGAGCTGATTCCCGTCGAGATCCCACAGCGCAAGGCCAAGCCGCTCGTGGTCTCGCGCGACGAGCACCCGCGCCCTGAGACGACACTCGAGCAGCTGGCAAAGCTGCCCACGCCGTTTCGTGCCAACGGAACGGTGACGGCGGGCAATGCCTCCGGTGTGAACGATGGAGCCTGCGCGCTGGTCGTGGCATCCGAGGAGGCGGCGCGGCGCTTTGGCCTCACTCCGCGGGCGCGCATCGTCGCTGCCGCAACGGCCGGAGTGGCCCCGAGGATCATGGGTATGGGCCCGGCGCCGGCGACCCGCAAGGCGCTCGCTCACGCGCGGCTCGATCTCAAGCAGATGGACGTGATCGAGTTGAATGAAGCTTTCGCGTCCCAGGCGCTCGCGGTGCTGCGCGATCTGGGGCTGCCCGACGATGCCGAGCACGTCAATCCCAACGGCGGCGCGATCGCGCTCGGACACCCGCTGGGTATGTCCGGCGCGCGTCTCGCTACGACGGCAACGTATCAACTCATGGCCGTCAAAGGCCGCTACGCTCTTTGCACCATGTGCATCGGCGTGGGTCAGGGCATCGCCGCGATCATCGAGCGCGTGTAGGTCCATTGGCAAAAATCGCCTGCGGCGATTTTTGCGGATAAGCGCCGTCGCACAGGTCCGGCAGCGGGCGAAAAGCGTGGTTTTCGCCCCGCTGAGCAAGTCCGATACGCTGCCGGCACTATTTTGTCGGCGCCTGCAGACACGCACGAGTTGCGCGCGCTGCGAAGCCGCTCATACACCGGGGCAACGCTTACTGCGAAAATGCGCCCTATGAAGATCGCAGTCCTGTTTGGCGGCACGAGTGAAGAGCGGGATGTCTCGATAGCGAGTGCGGCGCAAGTGATTCCGGCGCTTCGCGGCCTCGGACACGAGGTGATCGCAATCGACACCGCGAGCGGGCGCTTGCCCGCCGAGGCGGAGATGAGGCTCCTCACCTTGCCACGAGTGCTGCCGACATCCGTGATGTCGATGTCGTGTTTCTCGCGTTGCACGGGGGAGCGGGGGAGGACGGCCGGATCCAGGCCGTGCTCGATCTCGCGGGGTTGGCGTACACCGGCAGCAATCACATCGCGAGCGCTACCGCGATGGACAAGGACCTGTCGAAGCGGCTGTTTCGAGCCGCGGGCGTGCCCACCGCCGATTGGCTCATGGCGCCGGTCCGCGAGCGCGACGTCGCCGTCGCACTGGGCTGGCCGGTTGTCGTGAAGCCGAACAAACAGGGCTCGACCGTGGGTCTGTCGATCGTGCGCGAGGCGCGGGAGCTGTCCGCGGCGCTGCAGCTCGCCGGCCGTTATGACGATGAGGTCATGATCGAGCGCTTCGTTCCCGGCCGTGAGCTCACGGTGGGCATTCTGGACGGCGCTGCCCTGCCCGTTGGAGAGATCATCACCCGGGGCGAAGTCTTCGACTACCAGGCGAAGTACCAGAAGGGCGCTGCACGCGAGATCTTCCCGGCGGAGCTGCCCAGCGCCGCCGCTGCCGAGGTGCGGCAGCTCGCGCTGCAGGCGCATCAGGCACTGAAGCTCGGAGTGTATAGCCGGATTGATTTTCGGATGGATCCGCAGGGCCGGTTCTGGTGCCTGGAGGCCAACTCGCTCCCCGGTATGACGGCCGCCAGCCTGCTGCCGCAGGCGGCCAAGGTTGCCGGCATCGAGTTTGCGCAGCTCGTCGAGCGGATCTGCCGCGGCGCGCGCCTCACCCGCCGCTGAAGGGCAGGCGGTCGAGATCCAGATTGCCGCCCGTGAGGACCAGTGCGACTTGCCGCTGCCTCACCGCGAGCCGCTCTTCGATGATGGCGGCGTACGGCACCGCCCCGGAGGGCTCGACGATGATCTTCATGACTTCCCAGATCAGCCGCATGGCTTGCACGATCGCTTCGTCGGAAACCGTGACGATGTCATCGACGTAGCGGCGGATCTCCGCGAAGGGCTTCTCTCCGAGCGACGAGCGCAGACCGTCGGCGATCGTCCTGGGGTTGACGCTGGGGATGATCTGACCGGCTTTGAAGGAGCGCGCGGCATCGTCGGCCCCCGCAGGCTCGACCCCTATGACGCGCACGGCCGGCTTCATCGTCTTGGCCGCCACCGCGATGCCGCTCAACAGCCCGCCGCCCCCGACGGGACAGACAATGAGGTCGAGCTCCGGGATGGCCTCCATGAGCTCCACGCCGGTCGTGGCCTGTCCCGCCATCACGCGCAGGTCGTTGTAGGGATGGACCAGCACGGCGCCGGTGTCGGCGATGACGCGCGCGACCGTGCTCTCGCGGGCCTGCAGGGTGGACTCGCAGAAAACGATCCTGCCGCCGTAACGAGTCACCGAGGCGCGTTTCGTTTGCGGAGCATTGTCCGGCATGACGATGTGTGCCGGGATGCCGCGCAACTTTGCCGCCCGCGCCAGGGCGGCGGCGTGATTGCCCGAAGAGTGCGTCGCAACGCCGTGCCGCGCCTCGGACTCGGACAACGAGAACACGGCGTTGGTGGCGCCGCGGGCTTTGAACGCGCCGGCCTTCTGAAAGTTCTCGCACTTGAAATACAGCCTGGCGCCGGCTTGGGTGTCGAGCGTCCCGCTCGTCAGCACCGGTGTCCGATTGACCCGGCCAACGATGCGGGTGCGCGCTTCCTGAATCAGCGACCAGGAAAGGCCCGTGGTGTCAGTGCTGACCATGCGAGCGGCTGCGACTCCTCGCGCTTGTGCCGCATCATAGCATGGCGCGTCCGCTGCGCCGGCCGGCGGGCGGTGTCTGTCAGTGCGCTCCGCGCGCCGCCAGGCGGCCGTGGTGTTGGTCGTAGTCCAGCTGCGCGAGCGCGGCGTTCGCGTTGATTGATGGCGGATCTGCCGATGGCGCCGCCGCTGTTGCGGAGGTTTCCTTCAGCAGGGAGATGACGGTGTCGGTCGTCAGACGGCTGTCGGCAGCCGACATCAGCAAGGCGATCACTGCCGTCACCTCTGCCGCCGCCACCGACGTGCCCGATACGAAGTCATACTCCCCTTGCGGGCGCAGCGTGAGCACGTGGGCCGCGGGCGCCGCGAGCGTTGCAGACTTGGGCGCCAGCGGCGCCGACGAAGGTCACCCCCCGCTTCAGACCCGCCTCGACCAAGGCAGACAGCAGCGGATCCGCCGGCCCGCCGATGCTCAGGTTGACGAGCGGAGCGCCTGCATCCAGCGCCGCGACCAGGGCTTGGGCGAGCGTGAAGGTGTTGCACACCGCCTCGTCGGTGTCGGGTTTGAGCTGCCAGCAGGCCTCGAACACCTCCACCTGCGCGAGCGGCGCGATGCCTACGATGCCGACGTGGTTGTTGGCTACCGCGGCGATGAGCCCGGCCATTGCGGTGCCGTGTCGATAGGAACGGATGGATTGCGGCTTTGAGTCCACGAACGATTTGACTCGGGCGATCCGGCCTCGCAGGTCCGGATGCCTCGTGTCCACGCCCGTATCGATGAGCGCGATGCGCACGCCGGCTCCCTGGGAGCGCTCATGAGCGGCCGCGACGCCGAGGGCGGTGAGGTTGGTCTGCAGGTCGTACAGCGGATCGTTGTACGGACTGCCGGACTGCCCGGCGTCCGCGAGCGTATGGAACTCCTGTAGGGGTTGCGCGAGGGCGACGCGGGAGTCCTTGGACAGCGCGGCGACAACCATGGCAACGGGACGTCCGTCGAGGATTTCATACACGACGCAATGCACCGCAAGCGCCTTGATCGGCCAGTTCGCCACCTCCCGCAGCGAGTACGCGGTGGCGACGCGCCGCGCCTTTTGATGCGCGCTTTGGGCAACGAGATAACCGTCTCCCGCGTAACGCCGCGCGGTCGTGCCGGCCGGTCCCGGCGACTGCCGGGGCTCATTCGCGAACGTCACCAGGATTCGCGGAGGTGACGGGTCGGGCGCCGCCGCCTCGGGGGGTGCCGCCACACTGCTGCCGGCGCCTGCCCCGAGTAGCCCCAAGCCGAGCAGGCAGGCGTGAGCCAGGAGGCGCATCACGGCCCTCGCGGGCGCGATGCCTGCTCGTTGTCCGACGTGTCGGGCATCACCAGGGGCTCAATCCAACGCACGCGCGCATCGGCGCGCAGACGTCCCGAGAGCACCCGCATTTCCACGATCGCGTCTGCGCCTTTGGCCTGACCCGAGGCGACCGCGAGCGGCGTGACGCCGAAGATCCCGGTGCTGCCCGGGCCCTCGACGAGGCGAGCGCCGGTGGATCGCAGCAGCTCTTCCACTTCGCCAATCGTCAGCGAGCGATCGAAGGCAATGTGCAGCACATCGGGGCTGACGTGAGTCGCCGCCGTGTGTGTCGCGTACAGCGGTTGCGACCAGCGGTATGCAGTCGTCAGGACCCCGCCCAATCCGATTGCGAGCACAAAGCTGGCGGCCCAGGCCAGACCGGGCGGCCGCCACAGCGAGACGCCGCCGGCGCGCGGGGCGCGACTGCGAGGCCTCAAGGCCTTGTCAGTCCAGGCTTTGGCGCTTGCGTTGCGCGGCTTGTGTGCCGCCGCGCCGTCGATGCGATCGAGCAGCTTGCGGAACGAGGGCCCCGGGGCGTACGTCACGCGATCCGGTTCGGCCAGAGCCCGGCAGATGAGACGCTGGGAGGCAAGCTCCTGCGTGCACGCAGGGCACAGGCGCACGTGCTCCTCGACCATGGGGCGCTGCGCCTGGGAAAGCCGCCCATTCGCAAGCCACGGCAGCAACAGCCAGGCTTCCTCGTGGCGCGCAAAGTCGGTAGTCACCA
>VBNY01000452.1 GCA_005877705.1 Gammaproteobacteria bacterium | reverse complement strand
TGCGGAGGAATTTCCTGAGATTCTGAGGCCTTAGGTGCCAATCACGTTACCGCGCAGGCGGCCGGTATGTCTTCTGCATACGTCCAGCATTACTCTATAAGGACTTAAGGTATGGAACTGACGACGGCATTTGATCCCACGAAGTTCGTCCCTGCCGAGCGACGGCTCCCGAGCCTGCCGGACTCGGAGGACCACGGCGCCTCGCTGACAGCGGAGGCCGCCAACGATTTGGCCCGCTCTCCCCACTTAGTCGCTACCGCAGCGGACCCCGCCCTCGATGAGGATCAGCTGCTCGCGCTGATCGAAATGCAGTACGAGGAGTACACCGCCCGGCGCGCACTCGAAGAGCTCTTCGAGAGCGGCGACCTGGCGGCTCTCAGCGGATAGCTCCGCCAGGCAAGCCCGGACCGCGCAGACTTCGTACCGCATCGCGGCGACCGCGAATTCGTAGGCGGCTGGCGGTCTCTGCGCTACGGTCGGTCTGCAAGCCAGGAGACGAGAGCGGGCGCGATCTCCAGTTGAGAACGCCGACTCACGTAGACGCCAATGTGGCCGGTGTCGACGGCAAGGCTCGTGTAGTCCTCGCTGCCGATATGCTCCTGCGGCGCTGCGGAGGCGCTGGCAGGCACGATGTGGTCCTGGTTCGCGAAGATGTTGAGCACCGGCTGCGCCGCGGATCAGTCGATTCTCCTGGTAGAACCACTTCACGAACTGCGCCAGGGCGGCGGCGGCCTGACTCGGGCTGTCGAAAATCCATTTCTCCATGCGCACAAAATCCTCGATGGCGCGCGGATCCGCGCAGCGCTCCAGCAAGCCCACATATTTCTCCTGCATGAGCCGGAACGGCATCAATGACAGGAACAGCGCGTTGAGCGCCTCACCCGGCACATTTCCCGCGCGCAGCATCAAATCCATGTCGAGTTGCCGGACCCACCTGGAGAGCAGATTGTCGGGGGTGTGGAAATCCACCGGCGCCGTGATCGTGACCAGGTTGGCGATCTGTTGCGGGTGAAGCGCCGTATAACAGGCGCTGAAGGTGCCTCCCTGGCACACGCCAAGCAGATTCAAGGCATCGATAGCGTGCGACTCGAGGATGTAGCGGACGCAGCCCCCCAGGTAGCGGCCGATGTAGTCCTCCAGATCGAGGTAGCGGTCGGCCTCATCCGGATCGCCCCAGTCGATCTCAGAATCGGTCTGAGGCGTGCCGGCGGTGTGTGTGCGAGCGGGACATAGCGATACAGGGTTGCCTTGTCCTCGCTCCAGACGGCATGTTTGGGCGAGCAACCCACTGTGACATGGCGCGCTTGGCGCAGTCTGATCAACGTCTCGGCAACGCGGCGATTCAGGTCGAGCAGCAGCGGGCCAGGGTCGCCCCACAAGTCCGTCACTTGCGTTTTCTCCCAGAGCGGCTCGGCCGTTTGCGCGTTGTCTTGGGACGGGCTGGCGAGCGCGGGCGCGCCACCCGCAGCTCGCTCTGCAGTTCCCTCAAGCGCCGGTGCAGCGCATCGACCTCGGTACGCGTCGGCATCCCGAAAGCTCGCGCCAGTGTTTCGGCCTGTTTGCGCTGCTGCAAAAGCAACGCAGTGGCCGTGTTCGCCAGCTCGGCTTGCAACCGGCAGAACTCATCCTTGCGCACGCTGTCGGCGTAGGCGCGCTCTGCGCACTCGATCCACAGCCCGTAGAGCCTCATGACGCTCTCGAACTGCAGACTGCCCGTCCACGAGGCGCCCAGGCGGGCGGCAAACTGCTCGGCCGAGGTGCGCGCAATCTCACTCCAATGCAGCGCCAGCTGCGCTTGCAGCTGCGCGAAGCGCGCCAGCAGCTCCAGCGTGCGTTGCGAGTCCTGTGGCTGCTCGGCGCGCGGCCCGATTGGCAAGGCGGCGAAAGGCCACGGCGGCCAGGCGCCACCGAACCCGCCATTCGGGCCGTACCACGCTTGAGTCGACGATGAGGTCCGCAGCCAGCGCTCCAGCTCATCGGCGAGCCTGCGTGCCAGCGATGACCCGTCCCGCGAGCTCTCGGCCTGCCCCGCGACTTCGGTACCGAACGCGCGGATCAGCTCGAGGAAGCGCTCAGCCGCCTCCGAGAAGCTCGCATCAAGCTTGGACGTGCCAGGCTCCGGGGAGATTTCCATGCTGTATGCGATGCAGAAAACTAGCGCTCAAAGCGCAGCCGGCTGTCACGTGTAATCTTGAGTCTGTGGCCGTTCAAAATAGGCCCGTGGCCAAGGCCACACTCCGGTCGGTCGAGCTGCCGACGAGCATTGTGCGCCGCATACATAAAGTTTACCATTTCAGCAGCGGCACTCTCACGGTGGCACGGCACCGGCAACGAGGTTCGCAGCAATGGCCGAAGAGCGCCTGATACGCAAGTACGCCAACCGACGCCTGTACGACGCGAAGGACAGCCGCCACGTCACCCTGGAAGACATCCGCAAGATGATCGCAGCGGGCGAGCGGGTGAAAGTCGTGGACGACAAAGGCGGTAAGGACGTCACGCGGAGCATTTTGCTGCAAATCATCGCCAACCAGGAGCAATTCGGCCGGCCCGTGCTGAGCACCCAGCTGCTCGAGGCCATCATTCGCTTCTATGGTAACCCGATACAGGAAATGTTGACGTCGTATCTGGAGCAAAGTATCGGCAGCCTGCTGCGCCAGCAACAGGTCATGCAGGCCGAGATGGCCAAGGTGCTCGAGACACCGATGGCGCCGCTGGCCGAGCTGGCGCGGCAGAACATGGAGTTGTGGGCAAAGATGCAGGCTTCGATGCTCTCGGCCTTCACACCCGCACCCGCGCCGGGCTCCGCCGGCAAGCACTCCAAGACGGAACCGGGCAAGCGCCGCAGTTGAAGCCGTACGGACGAGTCCCTATGCACGGAGCTGGCGCACACACCTAAGTAAGCCTTCGAATTCCTCAAGCTGATGCAGGAGTAACCGGACGTGGATGCTCGCGGCAAAACTATTTTCGTCACCGGTGCCGGGCGCGGCATCGGTCGTTCGCTTGCCGGCTACTTCGCCAGGCAGGGCGCCAATCTCGCGTTGCTGGACACGAACAGCGCCGACGTGGACGAAACCACGGCGCGCTGCGCCCGGGAACGTGTCATCGCGCGCAGCTACGTTGGCAATGTCGCGGACGAGGACAGCGTGGTGGCGACGATGGATCAGGTCGTCAGTCACTTCGGGCGCCTGGACGGGCTGATCAACAACGCCGGGATCGTGCGTGACGCGCTGCTGGTGAAGGTCA
>VBNY01000451.1 GCA_005877705.1 Gammaproteobacteria bacterium | reverse complement strand
GCCGGTGTGGATCCCCAGCTGCAGGAAGCCGCGCGCGTCCGATCGCTGCGAGAGCCGTCGCACGGTCTCGCGATCGAGGCCGCGTATCGCGATTGCATCGATATCCATCAAGGCTCCCGGATCGGGACCTGCACCGAAAGCGAAGCACCCCGCCACAAATACCACATTGCCGATCAACGAGGGACGGGTGCCGAGGGTGTTTCGGGCGCCGGCATGGGGCGCCAGTATACGGTGCACCCGCGCGCCTGCCGCGGTGTGTGCGGCGTGAGAGGATCAGCTACTGCGTACGGCGGCGGTCGCGGCGTTGCAAGCGCAATCTTTCATCAGCGGCGCTGGAGTTGCTGAAATCGCGTGCGTAGAGATCGCCCAGTCCCTGTTCGCAGCCCATGGCCGCCAGGCGATCGCGCCGTTGCTCGTTGTCGATGCCGGTGGCGATCGCAGTCACCTCCAGCGCGCGCGCGAGCGCGATCGCCGCGCGGCAGATCTTCAGGGCCGCCGGCTGTTCGTCCGCCGCCACGACACAACCGCGGTCGAGCTGGAGCGCGTGGATCGGAAGCCGCGCCAGGGAGGCAATCGAGCTGATCCCGCCCCCGACTTCGTCGATCACCAGGCGCACCCCGAGCCTGGCCAGCCGCTCGAGAGTCCGCTCGGGCGCGGCCAACCCGGCCAGAGTGCGCTCGGAGACGCGCAGCTCCAGCTGCTCGGCCGTGAGCATTCCCGATTCGAACACTCCGGCGACATCCTCCAGGAATGTGTCGCTCGTGAGGTGGTGGCGCAGCGCACTGAAGGAGATCCGGACGCCCGCTCCGACAACACCTCGAAGGGCAGGCCAGTCGTCCCCGAGCCGCGCGAGCGTTGCTCGCGACAGCGCCGTCGCCAGGCCGGTGTGCTCGGCGATCGGCAAAAACTCCGCCGGTCGGACACTGCCGCGCAGCGGGTGAGGCCATTTCAGGTAGGCGACCAGCCCGGTCAGGCGGCCGGATGCCAGATCGTGCCGACCGACGTAACGCAGCTGCACGTCGCGATTGCCGATCGCCTGGCGAAGTTCGCGCGCGACATCGAGTCGGGCCAGCGATCGCAGCCGTATGGTGTCGGAGTAAAAGTGGATGCCCGGGGCGTGCTCGCGGCGCGCTTCCATTGCGGCCGCTCGGGCGTGATCCAGCAGCGGCTTCGGCGTCAGTGCGTCGCGGCCGAGAACAGCGACTCCCGCGTGCGGCGTCAGGCGGAACGTCGCATCGCCAACTGACACCGGCTCCTGGAGTGAGTTGCACAGCGCCTGCAGCACCGCGCGGATCGCCTCGCGATCGGCAGAGCCTTCAACGACGGCCGCCATCAACCCGTCGCTAAGCTGACCGACGTACCAGCGCATGTCACCGGCACCCGGGTCGGGCCCAGCGCCGGGAAGACGGCGCAGCACGGCCGTCGCCAATTGATCACTGATGTTGAAGTCGATGATCCGTGCGATATCCGACAATCCATCGAGATGAACGACACAGACGGCGAGCGGCTGGTCGCGCAGCGTCGCATCAGCCACCGATTGTCTGAGCCGACCGAGGAATCCGCGGCGCGCCAGACTCGCTTGCGAGCGCCGCTGGCCACTCGCGCCGCCGTTGGCCGCAGGCTGCTCAGCTGTCAGGTTGCGTATTACGCATAAGACGCGGTCATGACCGTGCGCGCTGACGCGAGCTTCGTACTCGCTCTCCTGTTCCACGAAGCGAGCGTTGCCGCCGCCACGGCTCGCCAGGGCGCGCCGCGTCAGCAGCAGGATCGTGCTCGCGACCGCCGGCGGCCATACCGAATCGACATGTTGGCCATCGATGCGCGACAGGTCGCCGAGTCCGTCCACGGCGCGGCCCCCAAGATGACTGAGGATGACCCCGTCGCGGCGGATGAAGGCGACGAGGTCGGGGAGCGCGCTGATCAGGGCTTCGTCTGTCAAGAGTGTTGGCTTGCCGATCAGCGGGGCGCTGATCCTTAGGGAACGGCGGCATGCGCCCAGAAGGCGACTGTAGTCGGTCTGCGCGCCCGACTCTGTGACAGGGGTCTCGGCGAGCGGCGCGCAGCTGTCCTCGAGCTGGCAGCGCGCCGGTGCGGCGCAACGGTTTGACAATATACGCGCGTACCGCGCGCTATTCCTGCTCAACCCACATGTTGATCGCGGCCGTGTTGGCGGGCGAGGCCNGATACCCGTTGTTCCACAGGTAGCCGTTGTTCCACAGATAGCCGTTGTTCCACAGATACCCGTTGTTCCACAGGTAGCCGCTGTTCCATAGATAGCCGTTGTTCCACAGGTAGCCCTGCTTATTGATCGGCGAGCCGCTCTGGTCCACAACGTAGTAGGAACCGTCGGCCGCCTGGTGCGCAGGACCGCCAAAATGCGCGCTTCCGGCGAGGTCGGCGGCGATGTCCAAGCCGGCATTCGCGCACCCGGTGCTCTGCGAATAGACCGCGTCATACACGTTGATCTCGCCGGCGCCCTGCTGGAATACGCTGTAGGCGAGCTGATTGTTCGCGTCGACCGCGGGGCGCGCAGAAGACATCAGCCTGCATTTCACCGTATCTGGCGTCAGCGAGGGATCCGCCTGCAGCATGAGGGCCACCGCGCCGCTCACCACGGCCGCCGCCTGCGAGGTGCCCGACATGATGTACAGGTTGTCGGTGTGCAGCTGAAACTCCGGGTGCTGTTGTGCGATGAGAGCCGTGTTTGCGTCCATGGTGCCGATGATGTGTCCCCCCGGCGCCAGGATCTCGGGTTTGACGAAGCCCTCGAACGTAGGGCCGGTGGATGAGAATGAGGCCAGCCGGTAGTTGAGCGGATTGGCAGGCGTGTAGTTATCGGTCATGGCCCCGACCGTGATGACGTACGGAACGTTGCCGGGCACGCCGATCGTTTGCGCCGTCGGTCCCCAGTTGCCGGCGGACGCGACCACGACGACGCCTGCTTGCCACAACCTCATCACCGCCTGGTCTATGGGGTCGTTCCAGTAGAAGGACTGCGGCTTCGCGGCGAACGACAGGTTCAGCACGCGGATGTTGTACGTGGCCCGGTTGTTGAAGATCCAGTTGAGCCCGCTCAGCACGGTCGCATAAGTCGAGCTCCCGTTGCCGTCAAAGGCCTTCACCGCGACCACCGTGACCATCGGTGCGAGTCCGAGCGGCTGGCCGTTGAGCGAGCGGATCGTATTTCCGATGATGGTGGCCACGTGCGAGCCGTGACCGCTGTAGTCCTCGAAGCGGCTTGCGTCGGCGCTGTACGTGACCAGGCGCTTGCTGTAGGCCGTGTTCTGAATGGCTTGGATCCACGAACCCGCCACGCCAGTGTCCAGGATCGCGACGGTGACGCCGGAGCCGTCGAACCCCTGCGCGCCGAGGCGATCCGCGCCGATCTCCACGCGCGCATCCTGATTGGGCACGGTGGCCTCACCCCCAGACGACGTTGAGGCTCTCTGCGTCATGGTTGACGAGGCGGCCGCACCAGACCAGGTTCGCGCACTCTGCG
>VBNY01000149.1 GCA_005877705.1 Gammaproteobacteria bacterium | reverse complement strand
CGCGTTGCCACGCGCCCGCTCGATGGCGACGGGATCCAGATCCTGGCCGCGAATCGTGCGCGGTGCTCCATCACTGTTGCGACTTCGGGCCTGCGCCTCCGCGCGCACCCGCGCCCACAGCGTGGGATCGTGGCCGCGCCACCCGAGGAAGCCAAAATAGTCCCGCAGCAGGCCGGGCGCGCGCTCGGCGGCAATCAGGGCGGCCTCAATCACCAGCGTACCCGAGCCGCACATCGGATCGAGGAACTCGGCCCCGCGCGCGGCGAGCGGCGGCCAGCCGGCACGCATGAGCACTCCCGCCGCGACATTCTCCTTCAGCGGCGCTTCGCCCGCAGCGCCTCGATAACCGCGCCGGTGCAGGCTCTCCCCCGACAGGTCGAGCGACACCGTGATGTTAGTTCCATGCGCATGCGCGTGTACTCGCACGCTCGGCCGGTCGAGCTCGATATCCGGGCGTGAGCCCGTCGCGGCGCGCATTGTGTCCACGATGGCATCCTTGAGCCGGAGCGCACCAAAGTGCGTGTGGGTGATGGTTGGATGTCGCCCACTGAAGTCGCACGCCAAGGTTGCCGTCGGACCCAGATGGGTGGGCCAATCGATCTGCCTGACGCCCGCATAGAACGCCTCCGCATCGCCAACTTCAAGGCGCGCCAGCTCGAGGAACACACGATTGGCGATACGCGACCACAAACACACGCGGTAGGCCGTCTCCAGTGTTCCCGAAAACGCAACTCCCGTCGATCGCTCGCGCACGTCTTGTGCCTCCAGCGCGCTCAGCTCGCGGGCGAGCAGATCGGCCAAGCCGCGCGGGCAGCTCGCGAGGAGCTGCAGCGGAGCGCGAAGTTCCCGTGGCGCAGGGTCCTGCGGATGCGGCGGCGCAATGGTGCCCGTCACGGCTGACGGCAAAGCCTTACGAGAGATCGAGCCAGGTCGTCTTGAGCTCGGTGTACTTGTCCAGGGCGTGCAGCGATTTGTCGCGCCCGATGCCGGATTGCTTGAAGCCACCGAACGGGACCGTAATGTCATCCGCATCATAACAGTTGATGTATACGGTGCCGGCGCGCAGCGCGCGCGCCACGCGATGCGCCGTCGTTACCTCACGTGTCCATACCGCCGCTACCAGGCCGTAAATCACGTCGTTGGCGATCTCGACGGCCTCTTCTACCGTCTTGAATGTGATGGTCGACAGCACGGGCCCGAAAATCTCCTCGCGCGCGATCGTCATGCGCGGCTGAACCGCATCGAACACCGTCGGCTCGACGAAATAGCCGCCGCTTTCCTCACGCACGCGACGGCCGCCCAGACGCAGTTGAGCGCCATCGCGCCGGCCGGCCTCAATGTAGCCGAGCACTCGCTTCATCTGGGCGTCATCGACTATCGCGCCGAGCCGCGTGCGCGGATCCAGGGGATCGCCCGGCTGCAGCGTCCGTCCGATCGCCTGCACTTTCTCCAGCACCGCATCCTTGACGCTCTCCTGAACGAGCAGGCGGGAGCCGGCCGAGCACACCTCGCCCTGGTTGAAGAAGATGGCAAACGCGGCCGCCGTCGCAGCCTTCTCGAGGTCAGGATAGTCCGCGAGCACGATGTTGGGCGACTTGCCGCCGCACTCGAGCCAAACGCGCTTGAGATTCGACTGCCCGGCGTACTGCATGAGCGAGCGCCCGGTCGCCGTCGAGCCCGTGAAGGCAACGCACCGGGCACGACGTTCAGCACCCCGTCCGGAATCCCGGCCTCGATCGCAAGCTCCGCCACGCGGATCGCCGTCAGCGGCGATTTCTCCGACGGCTTGAGCACGAGAGAGTTGCCGGCCGCGAGCACCGGGCCGATCTTCCAAGCCGCCATCAGCAGCGGGAAATTCCACGGCACGATCGCTCCGACGACGCCCACGGGCTCGCGCGTGATCAGCGCGAGTGCTCCCGGCCCGGTCGGCGCGATCTCATCGTAAACCTTGTCAACGGCTTCCGCGTACCACTCGATGCAGCGCGCCGCCGCCGGGATGTCGACCTGGAGGCTGTCGGATATGGGCTTGCCCATGTCGAGTGTCTCGAGCAGCGCGAGCTCATCGCCGTGCTCGAATATCAGCTGCGCAAAGCGCCGCAGCACCGCCTTGCGCTTGGCGGGCTTGAGTCCCGCCCAGCTGCCCTTGCGAAACGCGGCGCGGGCCGCTTCGACGGCGCGGTTGATGTCCTCCTGATCGCACGCGGCGACGCGTGCCAGCCGTGCGCCGGTCGCCGGGTTGATGCAGTCGAAGGTCGCGCCGGAGGCGGCATCGAGATAGCGGCCGGCTATGAAGGCCTGAGTGCGGATCGCCAGCGCGTGAGCGCGCTCGTGCCATGAGGTCGTGTCGGGTTTTGCGTTCATAACTGCCCCGCTGCGTCCTTTAGAAAGTAGCTGGAGTGCTGGCGCTGATGATCTCACACACCTCGCGTCCGACATTACGGAAGCGGTGCGGGAGTTGACTGGAGAAGTAGTAAGCCTCGCCGGGCCCGAGCACGCGCGTGGCGCCGCCGACCATGAGCTCGATGCGGCCGCGCACCACCACGCCGGCTTCCTCACCGCGGTGCGCGAGCATTTCCTCGGCGGTCGCCGCGCCCGCCGCATAGCGCTCGTGGAGCACCGTGAGCTGCCGTCCGGGACGCTGAGCGGCAACGAGGCGCAGCGAGAGCTCCGCATTACCCAGCTCGATGAGCTCGTGCACACCGAAGAAGGCTTGGGGAGCCGCACTCATATCGAGGGTGAAGAACTCGGCCAGCGACATCGGCACACCGTCGAGCACCTTCTTCAGGGAGCTCACCGAAGGGCTGACCCGGTTCTGCTCAATGAGCGAAATCAGGCCGTTGGTCACTCCTGCCCGCCGGGCAAGCTCGCGCTGGGAGAGGCCGAAAGTGGTCCGGACGCTGCGCAGGCGTGCGCCGACGTCGATAGCCACGGTGTTTAGGATCTTAGACAAGATTGGCGACTACCGGCTTCGGATGGCTGCGATTGTCCACTTTATTTATCATATCGCCTCCGGTCTTCCCATCCCCATCCGCAAACGAGCCGCAATCATGCCTACCGCAGTTACGCTCTCCCGCAGTGAGCTCGAGGCCTATTGGATGCCCTTCACGGCCAACCGCCAGTTCAAGTCGAAGCCGCGTCTGCTCGCCAAGGCGAGCGGCATGCACTACTGGACGGCGGACGGTCGCCAGATCCTCGACGCTGTCGCCGGACTCTGGTGCGTAAACGCCGGACACGGACGCCGCGAGATCACGGAAGCCGTCTCCAGGCAGCTCGAAACGCTGGACTACGCCCCACCGTTCCAGATGGGTCACCCGGCCGCGTTCGAGCTCGCGAACGCGATCGCCCAGATCGCCCCCGGCGGCCTGGATCACGTGTTCTTCACGAACTCCGGTTCCGAATCCGTCGACACGGCGCTCAAGATCGCGTTGGCCTTTCACCGCGCCCGCGGAGAAGCCTCACGGACGCGTCTGATCGGACGCGAGCGCGGCTATCACGGGGTGAACTTCGGCGGCCTCTCGGTCGGGGGTATCGCAGCCAACCGCAAAATGTGGTCGGCATCGCTGGTGCCCGGAGTGGACCACCTGCCGCACACACACGATCCCGCCAAGAACGCGTTCTCGCGCGGTGAGCCGGCGCACGGCGAGCACCTTGCGGATGAGCTCGAGCGGTTGGTGGCATTGCACGACGCTGCCAACATTGCCGCGGTGATCGTCGAGCCGATCGCCTGCTCGACCGGAGTGTTGATTCCGCCGCGCGGCTACCTGAAGCGCTTGCGGGAGATCTGCGATCGGCACGGCATCCTGCTCATCTTCGATGAGGTGATCACCGCCTTCGGCCGCACCGGCTCACCGTTCGCCGCGCAGGAATTCGGGGTCACCCCGGACATCATCACGGTGGCGAAGGGTCTCACGAACGGCTGCGTGCCGATGGGAGCGGTGCTGGTCAAGAAGTCGATATACGACGCTTTCATGCAGGGTCCCGAGGGGAGCGTCGAGCTGTTCCACGGGTACACCTACTCCGCGCATCCCACGGCGTGCGCGGCCGGGCTCGCGACTTTGGCCATATACAACCGCGACGGCCTGCTCACACGCGTCAAGACGTTGGCGCGCTACTGGGAGGACGCCGCGCACTCGTTGCGCGGTCTGCCGCACGTGATCGACGTGCGCAATTACGGCTTGATTCTCGGCCTCGAGTTGGAATCTATTCCTGGTAAGGTGGGCGCGCGGGCGTTCGATATATACGTGAAGTGCTTCGAGCGCGGGCTGCTGATAAGACAGTCGGGAGACATCCTGGCGCTGTCACCGCCGCTCATCATCGAGCGTGCGCAGATCGATCAGATTTTCACGCTGCTGGCGGAAGTATTGCGCGGACTTTAGGCACGCTGGAAAATTTTAAGCCGAGGCGTGGGGAACGCCTCGGCTACTTATCTCATCCCCAAAACGTCGTTTCCGACTTCAGACTCGCGGCTCCTGACGGCTGCGAAAATGCTTCACACTCGAAAGCACCATCCACGTCACCACAGCGATGACAATGGCGCCTACGACGAGGAGCTGCATTTCCGACAGCGCAAACCCCCGCGCCGCCGTAACAGTAATGGTCTCCATTCATGCACCTCGTGCCCACACACTAACGGGATAACGGCCAACCCACGTAGATTTCCATGCCAAGCGCGCGCCGTGAAGGGCGCCGTCGGGAAAGTGCGACGCGCGTCACCCGGGCCGGCGCGTTATGTCCGCCGCCGTCAACGGCGAGTGCGGGGAATCGCGATGCGGCATGCTTATGAGCGCGACTCGAAGATCGCGTAGACCTTGGAGCAATCCTCGGGTACTTCCCAGGTGCCGGTAAAGCCGGCGGGCACGACGAACGCATCGCCGGGCCCGAATGTCGTGCGTTCGCCCGCCTCGCTTTCAATCACAACACGCCCCGCAGTGATCACGCACAACTCGTTTTCGGTATAGCGCACGCGCCACTTGCCGCGCGTAGCCGACCAGCGGCCGGCGAAAAACTGCTGACTCGGGTCGGTGAAGTAATTCCACACGCGATGCTCGGGAGTGCCCGCGACCAGGCGGTCAGGCGGCGGCACGGAGACGTCTGGCTCGAAGTGACCGTGGAGACGTACGATGGAAGTGCCCATGACGGGGATATTACCCCGGAATCCCGCGGCGGGCTTCCCTGCCCGCCGCGCTGCCCTTGAGCCGCTCACTCCTAGTCGCGCCTGGCGACCTCGTCCGCGCCCGGACGCTCGAGCCGCACGGTGACTCGACGGTCGAACGCATAACCATCCAAGTCGCCCGGTGTGCTGGTTGACTCACACTTACCGTGCGCCTCGACGATCAAGCGGTCTTGCGAGAGACCGGCGCCCGCGAGCACGGCCGCCACCGCCTGCGCACGATGCTGCGACAACGCATCGTTCAATGCGTCAGACCCGCGAGGATCTGCATAGCCTGCCACGCGCACCTTCACGTCCGGCATCGCAGCCGCCAGCGCGCCGAGTTTGAGCAGGGGCGCCATCGCCTGCGCGCTGATGGAGGCCTCATTCGTCCGAAAGCTCACGTCCGTCTGCAGCTCGTCTGTGAGCTTGAGTGTCTGATCGAGCTGCGCGCCGCGCGCCTTCGTCTCGGTGAGCGAGCCATTGAGCTGGGCCACACTCTGCGCGAGCCGAGTCCGCTCGGCTTCGGTCTTGCTCAGATCCGCGGCGAGCGTCGAGCTGGCCGTCGCCTGCTTGTGATAGCGGTCGCCGAGCCATGCTCCGGCGGCGGCGCCGATGACCGCACCGACGGGGCCTGCGGCCGCCGCACCGACGGCGAACCCCGTCGTCACACCGATGTTTTCCTGCTTGGAGGCTCTTTGTTGCTTCGGCACCTGATCCTGCGAGTATGCCGGCAATGCCGTCATGCATGCGGTTGCCAGCGTGAGTGCGAGTGCGCCGACGCGCCGCCTGGTTGTCTGAGTGCTCATAGGTCATGTCCTCTCGTGTAGCTGGATGAAAGCGGAACACGTCGTTCCGGTGTGCCTACAAGTTCAGCGCGCTCCCATGCCTGCAGCGGTGACGGAAACGCGTCGGCGCGGTGATGCTTCATGGCAAATCGTGGCGCGAATCGCTAAAGTCCGCTTCCCCGGCCGAGCCCGCGCGCCTTCAGGAACGCAGCCATGCATGGAACTCCCAGCACTCACCACCCGTCTCCCGCCGGTGCGCTGCTCGCTTGCCTGATCCTTGCCTTTGTTGGAATGGCGAATCCCCGCTCGAACGCCCGAGCCGGTGAAGCGCCAGTGCGCACAACGCTGGCCAATGGGCTGCAAGTGATCATCGTGCGCAACGCACTGGCGCCGGTGGTCGCCACCTCGGTCAACTACCTGGTCGGATCCGATGAGGCGCCCGTGGGTTTCCCCGGCACGGCGCATGCCCAGGAGCACATGATGTTCCGCGGCAGTCCCGGGCTGACGGCCGATCAGCTCGCCGCCATCGGCAGCGTCGTCGGCGGCAATTTCAACGCCAACACGCGCGAGAGTCTCACGCAATACCTGTTCACCGTGCCGGCCGAGGATCTCGATGTCGCGCTGCGCATCGAGGCGTTGAGAATGCGCGCCGTGCTCGACGCCAAGGGCGACTGGGACCAGGAACGGGGGGCAATCGAGCAAGAGGTGGCGCAGGATCTGTCCGAGCCGGGCTACATACTGTATTCGAAGCTGCGCGCGGCGCTGTTCGCCGGCACACCGTACGCATACACGCCGCTCGGCACCCGGCCGTCGTTCGACAAGACGACGGCGCAGATGCTGAAAGGCTTTCACGACAGGTGGTACGCCCCGAACAACGCGATTCTGGTCGTCGTCGGCGACGTCGACCCGCAGGCGACCTTGCTTGTAGTCAAGCAGTTGTTCGGCGACATCGCGGCAAAGAAGCTGCCTGCGCGCCCTAAGGTCGAGCTACGCCCCGTGCGGCCGGCGTCGCTCAGCATCGATACCGACCGTCCGAGCGGGACGCAGATGATCGCGGTGCGTACGCCGGGCCTCGACAGCCCCGACTTTCCGGCGCTCGAGGTGCTTGCCGATGTGTTGAGCAGCCGCCGCTTCGACCTCTACGGCCTGGTTCCCCAGGGCAAGGCGATCGACGCGGAGTTTGCCCTCGACCCGCTGCCGAAGGCGGGCCTTGCCTATGCGACCGTGTCTTTTCCCGCTGGCGACGATCCGAAGGCGGTCGAGAGCGCGGTGCGCGCCATCCTCGCCAAGGTGGCCCATGAGGGTGTGCCGGCTGATCTGGTCGAGGCCGCCAAGACCCAGGAGCGCAGCGCCGCCGAGTTCCAGAAGACCTCGATCGCAGGACTGGCTTCGATCTGGTCGGACGCGGTTGCGCTCTACGGATTGCAATCTCCCGACGATGATCTGGTGCGGATCGAGAAGGTGACGCTCGCGGACGTGAACCGGGTCGCGCGCAAATACCTGGACCTGGATCATGCGGTGTCCGCCGTCATGCTGCCGCGAGGCTCGGGCAGACCGGTCGCTTCCCGCAGCGGTGGCTTTGGCGGCCAGGAGTCCATATCCCTCGGCGAGGCGAAACCCACGCCGCTGCCGGCCTGGGCGGAGGCGGCCGCGCGCCGCCTGGTGGTACCGCCGTCAACGCTGCACCCTGTCGTCAGCACCTTACCCAACGGTCTCACGCTGATCGTGCAGACGGAGGATGTCAGCGACAGCGTGGAGGTGCACGGTCACATCCGCAACCGCCCGGAGACCGAGGAGCCTGCGGGGCAGGAAGGCATCAGCCAGGTCCTGGATCAGTTGCTCCACTATGGCAGCGAGCGCCTGGATCGCGTTGCATTCCAACAGGCGCTCGACGCCATTGGCGCGCGCGCGAGCGCGGGGACGGATTTCTCCGTCCAGGTGCTTGCCGAGAGCTTCGAGCGGGGCGTGGAGCTGCTGGCCGACAACGAGCTGCGCCCGGCCCTGCCGCAGCCTGCCATGAACATCATCAGGAGTCAGGTCGCGCAGGGAGTGGCTGCCCGCAACAGCAGCCCGGGCTTCTTTACTCAACACTCGCTGCGCGAGGCGCTGTATCCGTCGAGCGATCCGAGTTTGCGCATGGCAACGCCGGAGACGGTGCGTACGCTCACGCTCGACGGCGTGCATGCATACTACCGCACGGTCTTCCGCCCGGATCTCACCACGATCGTGGTCATCGGCAAGGTAACGCCGGAGCAGGCGCGAGCATCCATCGAGAAGTACTTCGGCGGCTGGACCGCGACGGGGCCCAAGCCCGAGACGGATCTGCCGCCGGCGCCCCCGAATCGGCCCAACACCATTGCGGTGCCGGATGCCAGCCGGGTTCAGGACCTGGTGATTCTCGCCCACAACCTCGCCCTCAAGCGCTCCGATCCCGATTACTACCCGCTCGAACTGGGTAACGCGGTGCTGGGCGGCAGTTTCTACGCGACGCGCCTCAGCATCGATCTGCGCAAGAACGCCGGGCTGGTGTACTCGGTGGGCTCGATCCTGCAGGCCGGCAGGACGCGGGGCGCCTATCTCGTCCAGTATGCCAGCGACCCGCAGAACGTCGCCAAGGCCGCCAACATCGTCGTCCGCGAGCTCACCACGATGCAGACGACGCCCGTCGCTCAGGACGAGCTCGTGCGCGTCAAGGCGCTGCTGCTGCGGCAGATTCCGTTGAGCGAGGCGAGCGTTGAGGGGATCGCACGCGGTCTGCTCGGGCGCAGCGACCTGGGCCTGCCGCTCGATGAGCCCACGATCGCGGCGCATCGCTACATCGACCTTGGCCCCGAGGACGTGCAGGCGGCGTTTCGCAAGTGGATACGGGCCGATGATCTGGTGCGCGTCAGCGAGGGTCCGGCGCCGCAGTGAGCCGCACGCGGTTGCCACAATCTGCCCGAATTCCGTCAGCGCATCACCCGAATCGGTTTTCACAGTGGCTTACGCGCCATAGATGAAAACCGTGAGGGTTTTGCATGCTCCCCGATCTGAAGATCTGGCTCAACCACTTCGAATATCACGCCGAGCATCCGCGCCGCGTTCCCGACGGGCTGAGCGCTGTTCTGAAAGCGGACGAGCGGCGGCTGATCGCCGATTCCATCGCCACCTTTCAGCTCGGGGAGCAGTCGGACGGCGGCACTCTGTTGCGGGCCGCCCAGCGGTTCGCGCAGCTGCACGCTGCCGCTTCGCTGGTGCGCATCATAGAGTTGTTCATCCGTGAGGAGCAGCGCCACGCGGCACTGCTGCGAGCATTCATGGACGAGCATGGCATTGCCGTCAAGCAGCGCGATTGGACCGACCGCGTTTTCCGGCGAGTGCGGCGGCTCGCGGGTTTCGAGCTCTGCGTCCATGTGCTCATCGCCGCCGAGTTGATCGGCAATGTCTACTACCGCGCACTGGAAGCTGCGACCGGATGCCAACGTCTGAAGGTGCTGTGCCGCACGCTCGTGGCTGACGAGCTGGCGCACGTTGGATTCGAGTCACAGCTGCTGCTCGCGCTGCGCGCGCAGCAGCCGGCCGCGGTGCGTGCCGCAATCCGCTGGGCGCACCGGACGTTCTTCGCCGGCGTCTCATGCGTCGTGTGGCTCACTCATCGCGCGGTGCTTCGCCGGGCCGGATATGGCATGGCGAGTTTTCTGCGCCGCGCAGGTGCGGAAGCCGACGAAAATATCGTTGCGGTGGGGCAGGTAGAAATTGCGATAGCGAGGGTGATGCATCCTCGGCCGGGTGACGAACGAGCCGCCGCGCACGCTTCGATGCGTGCGAAACCACGGCTCGGAGTAGTCGCGATACGGGTCCGGCGAAAAATCCGGATAGGCTACGAAGTTGTTCGCCATCCACTCCCACACGCAGCCGCCCCACTCGATGAGGCCGCGGCCCGCGGCGTATTCCCATTCGGACTCCGTCGGCAGGCGTCGCCCGGACCACTTGCAATAGGCCTCTGCCTCATAGGCGTTCACGTGGCACACGGGTTGCTCGAGCGGCAATGCACGCCACTCGCCGAACCAGCAGTGCTCGCGGGTGCCATCGGCCGCCGTACGCCAGTACAAAGGTTGCGACAGGCCCGCCTGCTGCAACCAGGCGAGTCCCTCATCCGACCAGCAGCGCTCGTCCCGATAGCCACCCGCGGCGACAAACTCGGCGTATGCTGCGTTGCTGAGGCACCGCGCATCCATCTTGAGTCGAGCAACAGCCGCCTCATGCGCCCACTTCTCGTTGTCGAATACAAATCCGGCGTCGCGCGGCGACCCGAGAAGAAACGTATCCGCGGGGATTGCGACCTCGCGCGCGCCGCGACCGCAGGCGGGAATGGCAAGCGGCGGCGCGGCGAAGCCGAGCGTCTGGCGCAGGTAAGTCAGTGCCTCCGCGTGCATGTCCTCGTGAAACAGCGCCAGCCGAAAGAAATACAGCCCGCGGTCGGTTTCCTCCGTGCCAACGAGCTTGGCACGCACGCCGTCGTGGACCGCGCTGAAATAGTCGCGGACCGCGGCGAGCGACGGCAGATCCAGCAGCCAGCGGTCGCGGTGCGCCACCCGAGCCGAATCGAACCAGGCATCCGCACCGGACAGAAGGCTCGGCCGGCCGGCGGCCGTGTGGACGCCGGCTGCCGCCTGCGATTCGCGCAGCACCCACCACTCCATGAACCAGGCGACATGGCCGAGCTCCCACAGCGGCGGGTTGATGCCCGCGTGATAGGGTACTTGCCACTGCGCGGGTGCGAGATCGGCCAGGATCGACCACGTGTGACGCTCGGCGTCGATCAACGCCTGACGCAGTTCGGCCTTGCCGGCACTGCGCGCCGCTATACCCTCGGTTCGCATCGATGCGCGCTCCCAAGCCTCGTGTGATCATTGTCAGTCCTGGCCTGAAAAAAGCCAACAACGGCAACTGGCGCACGGCGCATCGCTGGTCGCAGTTGCTGCGCCCGCGCTGCCATGTCGAGATCGCCTCCGACTGGACCGTTGATGGGGAGCGGCGGCGGGATGTGCGCTGTTTGATTGCGCTTCACGCGGGACGGTCCGCCGGCGCCGTGAAGCGCTTCGCCGACGCACATCCGAGCCGCCCTCTGATAGTGGTATTGACGGGTACCGATCTCTACCGGGACCTTCACATCGATGCGGCCGCGCGGCGCTCGCTCGATCTCGCCACTCAGTTGGTGGTCCTGCAGGAGGCGGGCCTGGAGGAGCTGCAGCCCGAGCATCGGGCCAAATGCCGCGTGATATACCAGTCGGCGCCCGCGTTGCCGCCGGGCACAACCAAGCGGCACACCTTCGACGTCATCATGGTAGGCCACCTGCGCGAGGTGAAGGATCCCCTGACCCCGATGCGGGCCCTGTCCGGGCTGCCGGACGATTCCGCGGTGCGCCTCATTCACATCGGCGAGGCGCTGGATGAGGATCTGTTGCGGGCCGCCCGCGAGCTGCAGGAGCATCCCTGGCCCTCGATCCGGCGCTACCTGTGGTTGGGCGGCCGGCCGCACGGCGAGACTCGCCAACGAATCCGGCGCGCGCGCGCCTTGGTGATCTCGAGTACGATCGAAGGCGGGGCCAATGTGATCGTCGAAGCCGTCACCTCGGGTGTACCCGTGATCGCCAGCCGCATTTCCGGAAACGTCGGCATGCTCGGCCGCGACTACGACGGATATTTCGCGGTCGGCGACGTTGGCGAGCTGTGCGCGCTACTCATGCGCGCGAGCACCGATGAATCGTTCCTCAACCACCTGCGACAGCAATGCGCACAGCGCGCCCCGCTGTTCGCGCCCGCACGCGAAGCTGCGGAAGTGAACGCATTGATTTGAGCCTCGAGGATCCTGTCATGAATGCAACGACCGAGATCAGGCTGACCTCCTTCTCGCACGGCGGCGGCTGCGGCTGCAAGATCGCTCCCGGTGTGCTGGCGGACATTCTGAAGAGCACGCGCGGCCTGCCGGTCATGCCGCCCCAGCTGCTGGTCGGCATCGAAACAGGCGACGATGCGGCCGTGTATGAGCTCAATCCAACGCAGGCCCTCATCGCCACGACCGACTTCTTCATGCCGATCGTCGACGACGCTTACGACTTCGGCCGTATCGCGGCCACCAACGCGATCTCCGACGTGTACGCCATGGGCGGCACGCCGATCATGGCGCTCGCGCTGGTGGGCATGCCGATCGACAAACTGCCGGTGGCGGTCATCGGCCGGATTCTGCAGGGAGGCGAGTCCATCTGCGCCCAAGCGGGCATCCCGATCGCAGGCGGACATACCATCGATTCGGTCGAGCCCATCTACGGGCTGGTGGTGCTGGGCCTGACGCATCCCGGAAAAGTGAAGAAGAACAGCGGCGCCAAGCTAGGCGACCTGCTCATACTCGGCAAGCCGCTGGGAGTCGGCGTGTTGTCCGCGGCCGTGAAGAAGAACAAGATCGACGCCAATGGCTATTCCGAGCTGATCGCCAACACGACGAAGCTCAACACGCCTGGGCCCCTGCTGGCCGACCTGCCGGAGGTACATGCGCTCACCGATGTGACCGGCTTCGGCCTGCTCGGCCACTTGCTCGGGCTGTGCCGCGGCTCGAACCTGGGCGCGATGCTGCGCATGGCGCAAATCCCGCTGCTCGAGGGGGTCGAGCGCATGGCCGCCGAAGGTCTGCTCACCGGGGCCTCGGGACGCAATTGGGCCTCGTACGGCGACGATGTGAGCTTGGGCGCAAACATCACGGGCGCTCACAAGACTCTGCTCACCGATCCGCAGACGAGCGGCGGCCTGCTGGTCTCGTGCGCACCCGCATCGGCAGACGAAGTGCTGAGGATCTTTCGGCGCGAGGGCTTCGCTAAGGCCGCGGTGATCGGCGAAATGCGCGCCGGAGCGCCGCGAGTGACTGTGACGTAGTCACCCCACGCTCGACGCCGTCACTCCGCGCTCGGCTGCGCAGCGCCAGCGCGCTCCTCGTGTCCGTGATCTGCGCTCAGCAGAATGTACACGGCGGGCACGATGAATAGCGTAAACATCGTCCCGATCGAAAGTCCCGTAAACAGCACAATCCCCATGGCGCGGCGGCCGGCGGCGCCCGCACCCGAGGCGATTACGAGCGGTATGACGCCGACCACCATCGCCGCGGTCGTCATGAGAATGGGCCTCAGGCGCACCGCCGCCGCCTCCTGGATGGCGGCGAGCTTGGAGCGGCCCGAACGTTGCAGCTCGTTGGCGAACTGCACGATCAGAATCCCATGCTTGCTGATGAGCCCGAGCAGCGTCACGAGGCCGACCTGCGTGTAGATGTTGAGTGTGGACAGGCCGAGGTTGATGAACAGCAACGCTCCGAACAGCGCCATCGGCACCGAGACCAGGATCACCACCGGGTCGCGAAAGCTCTCGAACTGCGCCGCGAGCGCCAGGTACACGATGATGAGGGCGAAGAACAGCGTGACGACGAAATCCCCGGTGCCGCGGACGAATTGGCGTGATTGGCCCGCGTAGTCGACGGTGTAGCCGCTGGGGGCAACCTCCTGCAGCGCCTCACGCAGGAACTGCAGCACCTCGGCCTGCGACACTCCGGGCGCGCCCGCGATCATGGCCGAGTTCTGCTGCTGAAAGTGATTGATCGATTCCGGCGCCGTGCTCGTCTCGAGATGCGCCACGGTGCGCGCCGGAACCAGTGAGCCGTCGCCCGCGCGCAGATAGTAGTCGAGGACCTGATCGGGGTTCAGACGGTCCTTCTGCAGCACCTGCGGGATCACCTTGTATGAGCGCCCCGCGATGGAGAAGTAGTTGACATAGCCCCCGCCGAGCGCGCTGCCCAGTGCGCTGCCGACGTCCTGCTGTGTAAGGCCCAGGTCAGCCACCATATCGCGGTCGATGCTCAAGGTCGCCTGCGGCTTGTCGAGCTTCAGGTCGGAGTCGACGAACCAGAACATGCCGCTCGCTCGCGCCTTGTCGAGCACCTTGAGAGCCACGTCGTTCAGATTCTCGATCGGCTCGGTCGTCGTGATGACGAACTGCACAGGCAGGCCCTGCGACCCCGGCAGCGACGGGAACTGAAATGCCGCGACGCGCGCCCCGGCGACGTGGTTCCACTTGTCCTGCAGCACCTTCTGCAGGGCATCCGCCGTGCGCTTGCGCTCGGA
>VBNY01000148.1 GCA_005877705.1 Gammaproteobacteria bacterium | reverse complement strand
TCATGGCGCACGCGAGGATCCAGCCAGCCGTAGATCAGATCGGCGACCAGATTGAGGATCAGCAGCAGCGCGCCGTAAACGGTGACCATCCCCATGACGAGCGTGTAATCGCGATCGATCGCGCCTTGTACCAGATACCGCCCGGTTCCCGGCAAGCCGAACACGGTTTCGATGACGAGCGAGCCCGTGACCACGAACGCCGTGGCCGGCCCGAGATAGCTCACCACCGGCAGCAGCGCCGGACGCAGGGCGTGACGCCACAGCACTCTCAATTCCCCTAACCCCCGCGCACGGGCGGTGCGTACGTAGTTGGCGCGTAGCACCTCAAGAAGGCTCGCGCGAGTAAGCCGCGCTACGTAGGCGACGACGGGTAGAGCGAGCGTCAGTACCGGTAGGATGAGATAGCGCGGAGCACCGGCCTCCCACCCCGCCACCGGCAACCATCGCAAGTACAAGCCGAACACCAGTGCGAACAGCGGGCCGGTCACGAAGCTCGGCAGCGCGATGCCCAACACGGCGAAACCCGTAACACCATAGTCGAGCGCCGTGTTGCGCCACCTGGCGGCGGCGACGCCCAGCGGAATTCCAACGAGCACAGCCAACACGACCGCGGCCAGTCCGAGTGTGACGCTCAGCGGCAGGCCTTGGCCGATCAGCTGTCTCACACTGTAATCGCGCTGCTTGAACGACGGCCCGAGATCCCCGTGCGCCAGCCCACGCAGGTAGCGCAGATACTGCGCGCCCACCGGCCGGTCGAGCCCGTACAGCCGGTCGAGGTTTGCCCTGATCCCGGCAGGCAGCGCCTGCTCCTGGTCGAACGGTCCTCCGGGCGCTAATCGAACGACGAAGAACGACGCGGTGACGATGATGAACAGCGTGACGAGGATTCCGGCGATGCGACGAGCCGCGTAGCTGAGCATCGAGCGACTTTAACGCAGGCTGTGGTCGGATATCGCGCCAATGGGGCATCGGGACGTTGCGCGACGGGCGCAACAGTTCCTACACTTGCGCCCCTCCGGTCCGACTTCGTCCACGAGTACTCCGCCGATCCATGGAATCGACTCGTCCCATTCGTGCCCTGGTGCGCGGCCTCGACGCCCTGTCGATGCTGAACATGCACAACGGCGCGACGGTCTCGGAGGTCGCCCAGCAGATCAGGCTCCCGCGCACGACGACGTACCGCATCCTCGAGACCCTCACACATGCCGGCTACGTCTATCGCGACCCCGTGGATGACCGCTACCGACTCACGATCATGGTTCACCGTCTCGCCGACGGCTTCGACGACGATGCCTGGGTCACGCAGATCGCGCGTCCCTGCATCGATGACCTCGGCAAGGAAGTGCAGTGGCCGGTGGCGGTCGCGTCGCTCTCCGGCACCCAGATGCTCGTCCGCGAGACTACAGATCATCGCAGCCCGCTCGCTGTGGAGCGTATCTCGGCGGGCACACGCCTGCCGCTACTTGTGACCGCGGTAGGTCGAGCCCACCTCGCCTTCTGCCCGCCCCAGCAACGCGAGTCTCTCCTCGAGATCCTGCGCCGCTCGACGAACGACGTCGACAAGCTGGCACAGAACCGGGCGGAGCTCGATAGGATTCTGGAGGACACACGCGCACGCGGCTATGCGAGCGCCGTGCACTCGCGACGTGTATCGGACGAGATCACCATGGCGGTGCCCGTGATGCTCGCGGATCGGGTCCTGGCCGCGGTGGTCATTCGCTTTGCGGAGCAGGCTGTGCCGCTGAAGCTGGCCGTCGAGCGCTTCGTACCGAAGCTGCGCGATACCGCTCGCAGAATCTACGAGACGTTTACCGAACAGCAGCGGAACTCACCGTATCAGCACCCGCGGGCCGCCTCGATGCGGTAGCCACCAGCTGCGCGGCTCGCGGCGCTCGCCAGCCATGCGGCGCCTCCCGCTATACTGGCCGCTCACCGAGCTTCACCCGAGAGCGCCGCGTTAATGAAACGTATCCTGATCGGCATCAAGCGTGTCGTGGACTACAACGTACGGATCCGCGTGAAGCCCGACGGCAGCGGCGTGATCACCGACGGCGTGAAGATGAGCATCAACCCATTCGATGAGATCGCGCTGGAAGAGGCGCTGCGGATCAAGGAGCGTGGTGGTGCCGAGGAAGTCGTCGTGGCCACGGTGGGCCCCGCGGACTGCCAGCCGCAGCTGCGAACGGCGCTCGCGATGGGCGCGGATCGCGCCCTGCACGTGCAGGCTGACGGAATCATCGAGCCGCTGGTCGCCGCCCGCGCGCTGCTGAAGCTCGTCGAGCGCGAGCAGCCGCTGCTGGTCATCCTCGGCAAGCAGGCGATCGACGATGACAACAGCCAGACCGGCCAGATGCTGGCCGCGCTGTGGAATCGGCCCCAGGCGACCTTCGCTTCGAAGGTGGAGCTCATCGCGGGTGAAGGCGGGCAGAAGGCGCGCGTGACGCGCGAGGTGGATGCGGGTCTGGAGACCATCGAGGTGGATCTCCCCGCCGTGATCACGACCGATCTGCGCTTGAACGAGCCCCGCTACGTGAAGCTGCCGGACATCATGAAGGCGAAGAAAAAGCCGCTCGAGGCGCTGAGCCTGGGCGCTCTCGGCGTCGAGCAGCAACAGCGCCTCAAGCTCGTGCGCTTCGAGGCACCCCCTCAGAGACAGAAGGGGGTTCGAGTGAAGGATGCCGCCGAGCTGGTCGATGCGCTTAAAAAGAAGGGACTGCTGTAGCATGCCCAAGGTCTTAATCGTCGCCGAGCACGACGGCGCCAAGCTCAATCCCAGCATTGCCAAGTGCGTCGCTTGTGCGCGCGGCATCGCGGCGGCCGAAATCACGGTTGTCGTTTGCGCCGCGGATGCCTCCGCGGTTGCCTCGCAGGCGGCGCAGCTTGCCGGGGTCACGCGCGTGCTAGCGATCGAACACGCTGCCTATACGCACCAGCTATCCGCTGTGTTGGCGCCGCAGATCGTTGCGCTCGCCGGCCCGTTCACTCACGTGCTCGGGCCATCTACAACCTTTGGAAAGGATGTGATGCCGCGGATCGCCGCGCTGCTGGGCACAGCGCAGGTGAGCGACATCATGGCCGTCGAGAGCCCCACGCGTTTCCGCCGTCCGATTTACGCAGGCAACGTCATCTTGACCGTCGAAGTGGATGCCGACAGCAAGATTGTCGGCACCGTGCGCATCGCATCGTTCGAGGGCGTCGCCGGGGGCGGCTCCGCTCCCATCGAGAAGGCGTCGTTGAGCGCAGAGCTGCCGTCGCACACGCGTTTCATCTCCGTCTCGGCAGCCAAGAGCGACCGGCCCGACCTGCAAACGGCGGCACGCGTGGTTTCCGGTGGCCGCGCGTTGGGAAGCGCCGATGCTTTCAAGATCCTGTATAGCCTCGCCGACAAGCTGGGTGCGGCCGTGGGCGCCTCGCGAGCAGCCGTCGACGCCGGCTTCGCTCCCAACGAGCTGCAAGTCGGGCAAACGGGGAAGATCATCGCGCCGGAGCTCTACGTCGCGATCGGTATCTCCGGAGCCATCCAGCATCTGACCGGCATCAAGGATGCGCGCACGATCGTCGCAATCAACAAGGATGGCGAGGCGCCGATCTTCGAGGTCGCGGACATCGGGCTGGTCGGCGACCTCTTCCAGATCGTTCCGGAGCTGGAGAAGCTGCTATAGGTGCTCGGGCGCCACGCGCACGAGCGCCCTGCCGAAGCTCTCGCCCTGCAACAAGCGGCAAAACGCCTCGGGGGCGCTCGCGAGCCCCTCCGTGATCTCCTGCCTGTAGTGGAACTGCCCCGAGCGAATCCAGCCGCCGACCACGTTCACCAGCTCCGGCAGACGATGCAGGTGATCGTCAACTACGAGCCCCCTCACTGTCGCGCGCGCAGCGACGAGCGGCCCGAGCAATGAGCCTGGTGGCACCGGGTCGGAGTCGTATCCCTCGGTCGCGCCGCACAGGACCACACGCGCGTGCAGTGCTAGCTGACTCACTACCGTGGTGAGCACATGGCCGCCGACACTGTCGACGTTCACATGCACTCCGTCCGGACAGACGCGCCGCAGGTGTGAGGCCAGATCCCCGCTTCGATAGTTGATGCAAGCCGCGTAGCCGAGTTCGCGCAGCGCGTATTCGCATTTGTCCTCGGAATCGGCGATGCCGACGGCGCGTGCGCCAATCAGTCGCGCGCTCTGCCCCGCTGTGCAGCCGACTGGTTCGGTAGCGGCCGTCACCACCACCGTCTGGCCGGGCTTCGGCTCGCCGAGATACACCAGCCCCACGTAACCGGTGAGTCCGGGCGCTCCAAGCACCCCGAGAGCCGTGGAAATCGGCGCGTTGCCGGGATCGAGCTTGCGCACGTCCTGACCGCTGGAGAGCGCGAATTGCTGCCAGCCGTTGCGCACCACGATGTATTCCCCGGGACGATGGTCCGGATGGCGCGACTCGAGCACCTGCGCCACCGTTTCGCCCGCCATCACGTCACCCGGGTTCAGCCGCTGCGAGGGCAACGCTGCGCCGTGCGCGACCCAGCCGTACAAGCGGTCGAGCGACAGATAGATGGTGCGTGAGAGGAACTGCCCTGGGCCCGGCGTAGGTACAGCCGTCGTGTCCGCGCGGAAGTCCTCCGGCCCGAGGACTTCACCATGCCGGAGAGTGACCACGATGCGGTGATTGCGATCGCCAGCGTCGTGCATGGCGCACCCCCGGCCAGTATCGCGCGCCCGCTCGATTTCGTGCGTGGTTTTGCGCGTGCGCTTAGGTCTCGGTCGATTCCGTGGTCCTCAGCCCAGTTGGCCCAGGACGTGCTCCGCTGCGGAGACCTTGAACTGCCCGGGCGCCTCGATGTTCACGTGCTTGGCGATCCCGTCCTGCACAATGATCGCGAAGCGTTGCCCGCGCGTGCCCATTCCGAAGCCGCGCGCGTCGAGCTCCAGACCCAGCGCTTTGGCGTACTCGCCATTGCCGTCCGCCAACATGAGGATCTTGTCGCCGACGCCCGCGGACTTGCCCCACGCGTTCATCACGAACACGTCGTTCACCGCCATGCAGGCGATCGTATCCACACCCTTGGCGCGGATCTGATCGGCGAGCTGCACGAAGCCCGGCAGATGCTTGGCATCGCAGGTCGGAGTGAA
The DNA here is from genome assembly GCA_005877705.1 of Gammaproteobacteria bacterium. Lineage (GTDB taxonomy): Bacteria > Pseudomonadota > Gammaproteobacteria > Steroidobacterales > Steroidobacteraceae > 13-2-20CM-66-19. The sequence continues at coordinate 11,552 of VBNY01000148.1, read as the reverse complement.
CGCGCCCGGCACCGAGAACAGCACCACTTTCTTGCCCTTGAAGAGCTCCTGGGCCGGGACGTCCTTGGGACCGTCTTTGGTCATCGTCTTGAGCGTGCCCGCGGGCATGCGCTCGCCCGCCTTGATAGCCATGTCTTGGGTCTCCTTCTATGCGGCAGGGACGTGCTCTCAAGCCTGCTTGGCGTGCAGGCTCCAGAGATTGGCGAGGCGCTCGAGAGCCGCATCGCCCTTGACCGAGTGGAACGCCTTCACCGCCTCGTCCTTGTGTCCGGCCTTGAGCTGCGCGATGCCAAGCAGCAGCCGCGCCTCGGGCTCGCTGCGCACGCCGCCCTTGCTCAGCCCCTTCGACAGCGCCTCAGCGGCCTTGTCGTACTGCTGGTAGCCGAGATAAGCGAGACCGAGGGCGACGTCCTTATCGCCGGTCTTGGCCGCCTCGGCGTCCTTCTCCACTCTGGGGAGCGAGGCGAGATCCGCCGCCGCCGCCTTCTTGGCGGAGGCCAACAGCCGTTTGTTCTTGTCCTGGCTGCGCTGATCGGCGAATACGTTCTTCTCGAACGCCTTCTCGAGAATGTGCTGCGCCTCGCCGGGCGAACCCTGCTCGATGGCGAGCGAGGCCATCTCCGTATAGTCGTCGGGACGCTTCAGCACGTCGACCTCGGACATGAGCCTGAAGGTCTGCAGCAGCGTCTTGTCGTTCTGCGAGGGCTGCTGGAACAGCGTGTACAGCAGCTCCTGCCAGTATTCGGTCTTCGGGTAGTACGCCACCAGCTTCTCGAGCGCGCGCGTCGTGCAGTCCGCGTCTTCCAGCTTGACGCAGGCGCTCAGCAGCAGCTGCAAGGCCTCGTTCTTGGGCGTCTGACCCTTCTTCACCTGGCTGTCCACCACGGCTTCCTCGAACTTCAGGGTGCCCTTCCAGTCACCCTTGAGGTAGTACGCCTGGCCCACGAGCGTGTACATCTCGTCATCGGCGTAGCCCGCCTTGATGGCGCGGGTGCCGAACTCGATCGCTTTATCGTAGTTCTTCAGCCGATAATTGAGCTGCGCGACGGCCTTCACCCGTGGCGGGATCTCCGACTCGCTCAAGAAACCATCGTTGATCTGCGCCTCGATCGCCTTCACGGCGTTCGGCTCGTCCTTCGTGGCGTAGTAGGCGGCGCCCGCCAGCATGTTGATGACGTGCTCGTCGTACGGGGTCTTCTTCGGATTGCCCTCCGCCTCCTTGAGCTTCGCGAGAGCCTCGGAATACTTCTTCGCGTTCAAGGCGTCCTGCGCCGCCTTCAACGTCTTGGCGAGCTCCTTGCTGACCTTCTTTTCCTCGGCGGCGAATGCGGGCTTGCCGGGCACGAGCCCCGCGGCACCCACGACTGCGGCGCTTACAATGAGCGCCGCCACCAGGCTGGATCTGACCTTCATCATGTGGTTTGGCATCTCTTGAGGACTAGTCTTTGAATTCGGATGTGTTCACGAACCCGATCTTCTTCATCCGGTTGCGCTGCGCCGCGGCCAGCACCTTCGCCACGAAGTCGTACTTCACACGCCGATCGGGGCGCAGGTGGATCTCCGGCTGCGGGTCCTTAGCCGCATCGGTGTGGAAGTAGCTCTCGAGCTGCTGCAGGCTCGCCACGACGGTGCCATTCCACACCACCGTACCGTCGAAATCGATTTCCAGGTCGATGACCTCCGGACGCTGATCGGGCGGCGGCGGATTGTTCGCCTGCGGCATGTCGAGCTTCACCGCGTGGGTCATCACGGGAAGCGTCACGATCAGCGTGACCAGCAACACGAGCATGACGTCGATCAGCGGCGTCGTGTTGATGTCGCAAAAGGTGGCGCCAGAGGCGGTTCCGACACTCATTGACATGGGACTGGTCTCCTTTAATACCTGGAGCCGCGCACGCCGCGATCGGGCTCGGTGAGGAACCCCACCTTGACGACGCCGCCGCGCTGGATCATGTAGATGACGCGGCCCACCGCCTCGAAGCGCGTCTCCTTATCCGCCCGGATGTGGATCTCCGGCTGGGGTTTCTGCACGGCGGCCTGCTTCACGAGCGCCAGCAGGTCCTCGCGGCTCGCCACGCTTTTGTTTTTCCAGTACACCTTGCCGTCGCGGTCCACCGCCACCGTGATGTTCTCGGGCTTGGTCTGCGTGGGGATGTTGACGGCCTTCGGCAGGGCGACGTTCACGGTCTTGGTGATCACCGGAATCGTGATGAGAAAGATGATGAGCAGCACGAGCATCACGTCCACGAGCGGGGTCGTGTTGATCGTCGCCATGACGCTCGGCTCTTCTCCTCCCGAGACCGGTCCGACACTCATCGCCATATTCGCTTTCCTCTCGTTACTTGCGCAGCGCCGCTGCCGGCGCTGCCGCCGGGCGGGCGCCGCCCATCTCATTGCTGCCGATGCGCGCGCCGCTGACGAGATAGGCATGCAGGTCGCTCGTGAAGTTCCGCAGCGCATCCTGCAGGGCCTTATTGCGCCCGAGCAGCCAGTTGTAGCCCATGACCGCGGGAACCGCGACGAACAGGCCGATGGCCGTCATGATCAGCGCCTCGCCGACGGGGCCTGCGACCTTGTCGATGCTCGCCTGACCGGCGATACCGATCGAGACCAGCGCGTTCAAGATGCCCCACACCGTACCGAACAGGCCGACGAACGGGGCCGTCGAGCCCACGGTGGCGAGCAGCCCCAGTCCTTGCTGCAGCTTGCTGTTCACCTGATCCACTGCGCGCTGCAGTGACATCGTGATCCACTCGTGCAGGTCGATGCGGTCGGTGAGGCGGCCGTCGTGATGCGAGGCGGCGCGCAGGCCGTCCTCGGCAATCAAGCGGAAGTCATCGGCCTTCTTCAGCCGCTCGACCCCGTCCTTGATCGACGGCGCGGTCCAGAACTGCTTCTCGACGACGCGCGCGGACTGCTTGAGCTTGCGCTGATCCCACAGCTTGGTGAGCATCACATACCAGGAAGCCAGCGACATGATGGCCAGCAGAACGAGCACCGAGCGGGCGATGATGTCGCCGCCTGCCCAGAGGGCGCCAAGGCCGTAAGGGTTATCGACGGTTGCGGTGGGTTGATTTTCCATAGTTTCCTCGAGCAAAAAGGGCCGCACTCTTGGTGCAGTGTCTACAGCAGGATTTAGTTTACTTCTGCAGCTGGAACTTGATTCGGAAGACAAAACACGAATTCACGGGCTTGCCGTCTTCCGTGGCCGGCACGTATTTGCCGGAGCCCGCCTTCGCGAGCTTGAGCGCCCCCTCATCGAGCCGCGCGGTGCCCGAGCTCTGCGCGACGGTCGGATCCTCCGTGAGCTTGCCGTTCGCGCCGACGCACGCGCGTACGTTTACCGTACCCTCTTCCCCGAGCCGCTGGGACGCCGGCGGGTAGTAGTCCTGAGTATTCGGGAAGTTCTTCCCCGTCGAAACCCCCGTGCGGCTGGTGGGCCGCGGCGGCGGTGGGCGCGGCACCGGCCGGTCCGTCACGTCTTGAATGGCGGTCGACTGCGTCTCGACCGGAATGTCGATGGCGACTTCGGGCGGCGGCACTTCCACCGGCGGCCGCTCGAGCTGCGGCGGCGGTGGTGGCGGCGGCTCGGCGCGCTGCTTGACCTCCTCGATCATGTGAGTCTCGATCGGAGGGGCGAGGGTCTCCATCGCCCGGCGTGCCAGCCCGGTCGCGAGCGCCCAGGCGATGAAAACGTGCAGGCCGATGATGGCGAAGAGAACGATTGTTCGGCGGGTAAAGAACGTGGAATCGTGTACGTAGGCAGTCATGTGTTGATGGGACGTCGCTGTAACTTGTCCGGAAACACCGGATCCACAGCCAAGCCGTGCAAAGTAGCTTTCTTTTTCTTTGCCCGCAAGATGTGGAACCCGGACCCGAACGCTCCGGCGGCGGTGCACCCGCCGGCTCGTTTATTTAATAGCGATGCTTCGCGAACTCTAACCGCTGCTCCGCGCACTGACAACTCCGCGCCCAAGCTTTAGTGATTGGCTCTGGGCGTGGCCGGCGGCTCGGTGACGGCCCCGGTGGAGGCGCTGCCGACCAGCTTCGCGTACTTGGCGAGCACGCCCGCGGCGGCGAATGGCCTGCGCGGTTTCCACTTCGCGCGCCGCCGGCGCAGCTCCGCCGCCGGCAGATCGACGCGGATCTCCCGCTTCAGGGCATCGATGGTGATCCGGTCCCCGGTGCGCAGCAGTCCGATCGGGCCGCCCACGGCCGCCTCGGGAGAAATATGGCCGACGACAAAGCCGTGGCTGCCGCCGGAAAAGCGGCCGTCGGTGATCAATGCCACCTTGTCTCCCAGGCCGCGGCCCATGATGGCCCCTGTCGGGCTCAGCATCTCGCGCATCCCCGGACCGCCTTTGGGCCCTTCGTTCCTGATGACGACGACATCCCCCGCGCGGACGGCGCCTTCTAGGATCGCCTGGGTCGCGCGCTCCTCGCCATCGAAGACGCGCGCGCGACCGCTGAAGGTCAGACCTTCCTTGCCCGTGATCTTGGCGACCGCGCCTTCCGGCGCCACATTCCCGTACAGCACGACGAGGTGGCTGTCCTTTTTCAAAGGACTCGACAGCGGCCGCACGATGTCCTGTCCAGCAAGATACATACCTGTATTCTCAAGGTTTTCTGCGAGCGTGCGGCCGGTCACCGTGAGGCAATCCCCCTGCAGCAGGCCGGCCTCGAGCAGCATCCTCATGAGCGGCTGGATGCCGCCGATCGCCACCAGCTCCGACATCAAATAGCGCCCACTCGGCCTCAGATCCGCGAGCACCGGCACCCGCTTGCCGATGCGCGTGAAATCATCCAGCGTCAGTCTCACACGCGCCGCGTGCGCGATCGCCAACAGGTGCAGCACCGCGTTGGTCGAGCCGCCGAGGGCGATCGTCACGGTGATCGCGTTTTCGAACGCCCTGGGCGTGAGGATGTCGCGCGGCCGTATCCCCTGCTGCAGCAGTCGCACGACCGCCTCACCGGCCCGCCGACAGTCCGTCCGCTTGTCTTCGCTCACCGCCTCCTGTGCCGAGCTTCCGGGCAGGGACAGACCCAGCGCCTCGATTGCCGAAGCCATCGTATTGGCCGTATACATCCCCGCGCAGCTGCCGGGGCCCGGAATCGCCGTGCGCTCGATTTCCTGCAGCTCCGCGTCGGAAAGCTTACCGGCCGCGTGGGCGCCCACGGCCTCGTACACTGCCACGATGTCGCGCCGCCGCGCTCCCGGCCGGATCGTTCCCCCGTAGACGAAGACAGCGGGCCGGTTGAGCCGCGCCATGGCCATCGCGCAGCCCGGCATGTTCTTGTCGCAGCCTCCGATGGCGACGAGGCCGTCGAAGCCCTCGGCTCCGACCACCGCCTCGATCGAATCCGCGATGATCTCCCGCGATACGAGCGAGTAGCGCATTCCGGGGGAGCCCATCGAAATGCCGTCAGACACGGTGATCGTGTTGAACAGCACGCTCTTGCCCCCGCCCGCATCGACGCCCGCCGCCGCCTCGCGTGCGAGTTCTGCGATGTGCATGTTGCAGGGGGTGAGATTGGCCCAGGTGGAAGCGATGCCGACCTGAGGTTTGGCGAAGTCCGCGTCCTGGAAGCCCACTGCGCGCAACATTGCGCGTGAAGGCGCCTGCTTCACCCCATCGACGACCAGACGCGAATACGCGCGCGGGTCAACCTCCTTCTTCTTCGTCATGGGGCTATCCTCTCACGCATCCGATTGAAGCCAAGTGCGCCCGCCGTCGTCATGAGCAGCGGCAGCAGCAACGACACCCGCCCCGCCCCGCTTTGCAGCGCTTCGAGTGCCGCGTAACACAGGACGCCCAGCGGTGGCGCAACGGCGCCGCGAACCCCCGTGAGCGTCACGTGGACCCCCATATAGTGCTGCGCCCGCCCGATGGAGGCGAAATCATTATGTCCGAGGTTCCAACCAAGGTTAGCACCCGCCTGGGCGGCTCCGAGCAGCACCGCCCCCGCCCAGAGGACCGCCAGGCTGGCGGTGAATGCGCCGAGGCACAGGACGGCTGTCGCCAGCACCAGCGCCCACCCCTGGCGGGAACGGTAAATGACGATGTGCGATCCGTCGAACAGCCGCGCCCACCACGGCATGAACAGCGGCTGCGTGACCAGGGGCACGATCGACAGCAGTCCGATCTGAATGCCGCTCGACAGATGCAGGTGCTCGGAGAAGATGACGACCAGCTGCGCGGTCATCATGAGATTGCCCGCGCCGAAGATTCCCATCCACAGCATGTACTCTCGATAGGAGGCATCCTCCCGCAGAATGCGCGTCAGCATTCTCAGACTGAAGGGCTCGCTGCGCCCGCCGCTCGCCGATTCTGCCGCCAGCAGCTGGAACTCACGGCGCACACGCATCTGGCGATAGAGCCACGCGCCGGCGAGGCCCGCGAGCGCGCCGCCGCCGTAGAGCCAGCGCGCATCGATGAACTGCCCCTCGAGCGCCCACCCGACGAGCGCGGCGGACGTCGCGACGGCGAGCGAGTTGACGATTACGATGCGCCCGGTGATGCGGGCGAGCACGTTGCGCGGGTAGTTGGCCGTCCAGACCGCGGCGCGCACCGTGAGAATCCCTCCCCAAACCGCCCGGGCCGCCACGATGGAGGTGACAGTCAAGGCAAGCCCGCCGGCGGCGCGGGGAGCAAAAGCAATGGTGCCCACCAGCAGCGCGAATGCCGCCTGCAGTGCCACGACCAGCCGCACTCGCGCCCGGCCGTGAGCGATATTGGCCCAGACAAAGCTCAGGACGTTGGAAAGTGCCGGAGCGCCGCTCACGACGGCCACCGCGAGATTGACCACCAGGGGCGAGGCGGCGGTTCCGAAATGCTGCTTCACGAGCACTGCCGCCGTAGCGCCTTCCACGAGCCCGAGGGTCATGCCGACGAGCCCCCACGAGAAGATCTCGCGGCGGAAGATCGCTTCGACGAGCGTGCTCGGTCTGCCCTCAGGCAAGACGCTCACTCATTTAATCTAATCCGTGGAGCCGGCCGCCGGCTCGGGGGTGGTTCAGCCGTAGCGCGCACGAATCAGTCGGCGGGATCGGCGGTCAACAACGTGTCCGGGGGCACGGGCAAAGCTTAACCAATCTGACCCGTTCCAGCGCCGATGTACAAGATCGCGGAGGTTGTGATGACATCGAGCCCATCAGTTCTGTTCGCCCCCTGCACCTGTGACGCCCGTGGCATTCGACGCAAGAACCGACGTGAGCTGCGCCCCGCTGCGCGGCTCGCCCGCCGTTCTGCTCGTACGGCCGCTCGGGCTGCTGCTCCTTAGGAGCAGCCAGTGCGGGGTACTCGCGAGCGCCTGATAAGACCCAAGGCACGAGCGAGCAGAGACACCGAAACCCCGCACCGGCTCACGCAGCCGCTGCGGGGTTTTTTATGCGTACTTGCCGGCCAGTCGAGGCCGCTGGGAGTCAAGCAGATGAGGCTGTATTCGCACAAAGATGTTGACAAGAAGGCGCTGAAGGGCGCGCAGCTCGCGGTGCTGGGCTACGGCAGCCAGGGTCGCGCTCACGCGCTGAACCTCAAGGACAGCGGCTTCGACGTCGTCGTGGGCGTGCGCAAAGGGGGAGCCAGCTGGAAGAAGGCGAAGAAGGATGGGCTCGCCGTCGCCGAGCCCGCCGCCGCCGCTCAGGGCGCCGACCTGGTGGCGATGCTCGTCCCGGACCTGGCGCAGCGCCAGCTGTACGAGGGCGTTGAAAAGAGCCTGAAGAAAGGCGCGACGCTGCTGTTCGCCCACGGCTTCAACATCCACTTCAAGCAGATCAAGCCGCGCAAGGATCTCGATGTGGTGCTGATAGCGCCCAAGGGCCCCGGTGATCTCGTGCGCCGCCAGTACAGCCAGGGCCGCGGGGTGCCGTGCCTCATCGCTGTTGCCCAGGACGCGACCGGCAGGGCCCACGCCAGGGCGCTGGCTTATGCCCACGGGATCGGCGGCACGCGCGGCGGCGTCCTCGAGACGACTTTCGCCGAGGAGACCGAGACGGACCTGTTCGGCGAGCAGGCGGTGCTGTGCGGAGGGGCGACCGAGCTCGTGGTGAAGGGTTTCGAGACGCTGGTGGAAGCCGGCTACCAGCCCGAGGTCGCCTATTACGAATGCCTGCACGAGCTGAAGCTCATCGTCGACCTGCTGCATGAAGGCGGCCTGCGCAAGATGCACGAGTTCATCAGCGAGACGGCCAAGTACGGCGACCTGACGCGCGGCCCGCGCATCGTCGATGACCGCGTGAAGAACGAGATGCGCAAGGTGCTCAAGGAAGTGCAGACCGGCAAGTTCGCCAGACAGTGGATCGAGGAGAAGGCCAGCGGCGGCAAGAACTACCGCAAGCTCCTCGAGCAGGACGTCGGTCACCCGATCGAAAAGGTCGGCGCTGCGCTGCGCGCACGCATGCCGTGGCTCAACGACAGGCGCGCGTGAGCCGGCATGCTATTCGCCGGCAAAAGTCACGCCTCCCTGTGCTAGCGCGTTGCGAAAAATTGCCGACTGCCCATACCGGCTGTGCAGCGCTTCAGTGCTGTCTAGAATTGCCGGCGTGGTCGAATGAGTCACTAGGCGCGCTCGCTGAAATGGCCGCAGGCCATTTCAGCCAATGTAAAGGAGCTTACCCTCATGGCCCCCAACCCTGACCAAGTGCTGATCTTCGATACCACGCTGCGCGATGGCGAGCAGTCGCCCGGGTGCAGCATGACCCAGCCGGAAAAGCTGCGCGTCGCGCGCGCGCTCGCCGAGCTCGGTGTGGACGTGATCGAGGCGGGATTTCCGGCGGCATCGCGCGGCGATTGGGAGAGCGTCAACGCCGTTGCGCGCGAGGTGCAGGGGGCGATCGTCTGCGGGCTCGCCCGCTGCAACCGCGAGGACATCGAGCTGGCAGCACGCGCGTTGCAGGCGGCGCCGCGCCATCGGATCCATGTGTTCCTGGCCACCAGCGCGATCCATCGCCAGTACAAGCTCAACATGGCCCAGGAAGAGATTCTGCGCACGGCGGTGGACGCCGTGCGCATGGCTCGCGAGCTGTGCGCGGACGTCGAGTTCTCTCCCGAGGACGCCTCGCGCACGGAGCTCGAGTTCCTGGCGCAGGTAGTCGAGGCGACGATCGAGGCCGGCGCGAGCACGGTCAACATACCCGACACGGTCGGCTACACCGTGCCGGATGAGTTCGCCGAGCTGTTCCGCTACCTGCGCAAGAACGTTCGCGGCATCGACAAAGTGCGGCTCTCGGTCCACTGCCACAATGATCTCGGCATGGCGGTGGCCAACAGCCTCACGGCCGTGGTGGCGGGCGCGCGCCAGATCGAGTGCACGATCAACGGAATCGGCGAGCGCGCCGGCAACTGCTCGCTCGAGGAAGTCGTGATGGCGTTGAAAACGCGTGCGGCGTTCTTCAACGTCAGCACCAGCGTTCACACGAGCCGCCTGTACCCCACTTCGCGGCTCGTCTCGAACATCACCGGCATGCCGATCCCGCGCAACAAGGCCGTCGTGGGCGAGAATGCCTTCGCGCACGAGGCCGGTATCCACCAGCACGGCATGCTCAAGCATCACTCCACCTACGAGATTCTACGGCCCGAGGACGTGGGGCTGTCGCGCAGCCATCTGGTGCTCGGCAAGCACAGCGGCCGCCATGCCTTCCGCGAGCGCGTCCAGGCGCTCGGCTTCGAGCTGGAGGAGCTCGAGTTCAATCGGGTGTTCGAGGAATTCAAGGCGCTCGCGGATAAGAAGAAGGAACTGTTCGACGGCGACATCGAAGCGCTGGTATTGCGCGCGGAAGGCTCGGCGAGCGGCCCGTGGACCCTCGTCGATCTGAAAACGGTGGCGCACAGCAAAGCGCCCGCCGAAGCCGTCGTGCGCCTCCAGCATGCGGACGGTCGGCTCGTCGAGCAGACCGCCGCGGGCGACGGGCCCGTCGATGCCTCATTCAAGGCGATCGAGGCGGCGACGGGCGTGAAGGCGGTGCTGCGCAAGTTCGAGATTCGGGGCGTCACCGAAGGCGAGGACGCGCAAGGCGAGGCGGTCGTCTACGTGGAGTACAATCAGCGCACGTACCGCGGCTCGAGTGTGAGCACGAACATCGTGGAATCGAGCACACAGGCATTCCTGGAGGTCATCAATCGGATCGAGCTCGCGCAAGCAGGCACACGCTCGCGCGAGGAGCGCGCAGCCGCCGCGCAGGCGGCGGGGTAGCTGCTTCCCAAGGAGTCGTTTCCATGCCCATTCCGGCCACGCAGTTCATCTGGTTCAACGGCAAGCTCGTGCCCTGGGAAAAGGCCACCGTGCACGTGCTGGCGCACGCCCTGCACTACGGCTCCTCGGTCTTCGAAGGCGTACGCGCTTACGAAACGCCCCGCGGTGTCGCGATCTTCCGGCTCCGCGATCACACGCGGCGCCTGTATGATTCGGCGAAGATCTACCGCATCAACATTCCCTTCTCGGCCGATCAGCTGAATGAGACGGCGAGATCGGCGTGACTCCCAAGATCGAGCCGCCCACCGAAGTGGCGATCGCCGCCTGGGAATGAGGTAAGTATCTCGGCCAGGAGAGCGAAGAACAGGGCGTGGAGGTGTGCGTCTCCTCATGGCACCGGGTCGCGCCCAACACGCTGCCCGCGCTCGCCAAGGCTGGCGGCAACTATCTGTCCAGCCAGCTGATAGGCGCGGAGGCACGGCGGCTCGGCTTTGCCGAGGGCATCGGGCTCGCGCCGGACGGTACCGTGAGCGAGGGTTCGGGCGAGAATCTGTTTCTGGTCAAGGACGGAGTTCTGATGACTCCGGCGCTGGCGCACTCCGTGCTCGGGGGACTCACCCGCGACACCGTGCTGCGCCTGGCGCGCGAGCGCGGCATCGAGGTTCGCGAGTGCGCCATCCCGCGAGAGCTGCTGTACATTGCCGATGAGGCGTTCTTCACGGGCACCGCGGTCGAGATCACTCCGATCCGCTCGGTGGATCGCCTGGCAGTCGGTGCGGGCAAGCGCGGACCCATCACGGAAACGCTGCAGACTGCGTTCTTCGGCTTGTTCTCCGGCCAGACGGCCGACAAGTGGGGCTGGCTCGACTACGTGGACATGTCCGCGCCGCGCACCGCTGCCGCACGCTAAAGACGCGGCACGGACGAGCCTCATGGCACGCGCGCAGACGATGCTCGAGAAGGTGTGGCAGCGGCACGTTCTCTACATCGATCTGCACCTGATCCACGAGGTCACCTCGCCGCAAGCGTTCACGGTGCTGCGTGAGCGCGGCCTGCCGGTGCGGCGCGCCGACCTCACCCTGGCGACCATGGACCACTCCATTCCCACCCGTACGGAGCAGGTGTTCGGCGGGGCACCGATCGCGATCGATTCCGCCGCCAGGCAGGTGCGCGAGCTCGAATCCAACTGCGCCGCCTTCAGGGTCGAGCTGCTTGGGCTGCGCAGCGAGCAACGCGGGATCGTTCACATCATTGGACCCGAGCTGGGCCTCACGCAGCCTGGCAAGACCGTTGTCTGCGGCGACAGTCACACCAGCACCCACGGCGCCCTCGGTGCGCTGGCCTTCGGGATCGGCACGACC
>VBNY01000446.1 GCA_005877705.1 Gammaproteobacteria bacterium | reverse complement strand
CAGAAGAGATTCGCGGACCGGCTGACCGTGTCGGTGCCGGATCGCGAGGCGCTGGCGCACGCCTGGGTGCCCAGTCTGATCCTGCAGCCTCTGGTCGAGAACGCAGTGGTGCACGGCCTTGCCGGACATGAGGGCCCCGCCGTGATTCGTGTGGAGGCGGTGGTCAGCGACGAGACCCTGTCGCTGCGTGTCGTCAATACCGTCGCGCCCGGTCGGCCGATCGGCCGACCCGGCATCGGCCTCAACAACGTGCGCGAACGCCTGGCCATTCAATTCGGCGAGCGGGCGAGCTTCAGCGCCACGCCCGGCTACGACAGCGTGTGGATAGCGGAAATTCGCATGCCGCTGCTGCGCGATGGGCCGGCGGCCGGCCGCGAGCCTCAGGGCATCGCTGCGGCATGATGGACGTGATCATCGTAGACGACGAGCCGGCGGCGCGTCGCACCCTGCGAGAGTGTTGCGCCCGCGAAGCTGACTTGCGGATCGTGGGCGAATATGGCGATAGCGGTAGCGCGCTCGAGGCCATCCGCGGCCGTCCTCCGGACCTGTTGTTCCTTGACATCCAGATGGACTTGCTGAGCGGCATCGCCCTGGCGCGCGCGCTCGACCCTCGGGCGCTGCCGCTCATCGTGTTCGTGACCGCATACGATCACTACGCGCTCGAGGCATTCGAGGTCAGCGCGGTCGACTATCTGCTGAAGCCGTTCGACGACGAGCGCTTCCGCAGGACTCTCGAGCGCGTGCGCCGCAGGCACGCGGCCGAGAGCGGGGCGGACCGGCAGGCGGCCCTGTCATCGGTTCTGGAGCAACTCGAGCGCAGCGCCCGGACGCTGGCGGATGCCCGCCCGCGGGTGCTCGCCGAATCCGGCAGCCGCATGCACATGCTGGACCCTGCGCAGGTGGAGCTGGTGGAAGCCGACCGTAATTACGTGAAACTCACGGTGGGCCGCGATATCTTCCACGCACGCAGCACACTGCAGCAGGCGGAGAAATCCCTGCAGTCGCAGGCGCTGCTGAGGATCAGCCGCTCCTGTCTGGTGAACATGAGTCATGTGAGGGAAGTGAGTCGTACGCCGCGCGGGGATTTCATCCTGGTGCTGAGCGGGGGTACGATCGTCACCAGCAGCGAGGGCTTTCGCGATGCCGTCAGGCAGTACCTCGAGCGGCTGAAAATCTCTCCTGCCTGAGGGGGATTCCTTGATCGATTACGAGCGCTCGTTCGATGTCCGGCACTGAGTTGCCCACCCGACGCTCGTCGCTGCGCGCGCTGGCCGTACTGACGCTGATCAACCTGCTCAATTATCTCGACCGCTACGTCGTTTCCGCGATCGCGCCCGACCTGAAGGGCGCTCCGCTGGCGCTCTCGGACCAGCAGCTTGGATGGCTCATGAGCGCCTTCATGCTGGTCTACATGTTAGCGGCGCCCGTGTTCGGGGCTCTGGGTGATCGCGGCTCTAGAACCCGCCCGATTGCCGTTGGCGTCTTTCTGTGGAGCCTGGCCACGGTCCTCTCCGGAGTAGCCGGGAACTACCCGCAGCTGCTCGGCGGGCGTGCCTTGGTGGGTATCGGCGAGGCCGCGTACGTCGCCATCGCGCCGGCATTGTTGGCCGACTGTTTTCCAGTCAGCGGCCGCGGCCGCGTGTACTCGGTCCTCAACATGGCCATCCCCGTCGGATCCGCGCTGGGATATGTGGTCGGCGGGTTGGTGAGCCATCACTACGGCTGGCGCGCGGCATTCTTCGTGGCGGGCGCCCCGGGAATGCTGCTTGCCGCATGGGTGCTGCGCCTGCCGGATCCGCGGCGCGGCGTGCAGGACTCACTGGCCGCCGGCGACACTCGTTGCGGGGCGGGCAACGAGATCCCTGCCGCTGCTAGCTCTCCCACGGGGCCAGTTGCCACGTACTGGAGCTTGTTGCGGCGTGGGCCATACATGCTGGTCGTCCTTGGATACGCGGCCTATACATTTGCCCTCGGCGGGTTGGCCTTCTGGATGCCGACGTTCCTCGAGCGCATGCGTGGCATACCCGCGGTACAGGCGACGACAGGCTTTGGAGCAATCGTCGTCGTCACGGGATTCCTCGGCACGTTTGCCGGAGGGTGGCTGGGCGACTACTGGCTGAGGTTCTCGCGCCAGGCGTACCTGTGGATGTCAGGGTGGATCACGCTGCTGGCGGTGCCGTGTGCCTTCGTGGCGCTCACCGCGCCCGAGCCTTCGGTCTACTATCCCGCAATCGTCGCCGCGGAGCTGCTCCTTTTCATGTCGACAGGACCGATCAACGCGGCGCTCGTCAACATCGTGTCTCCCATGGAGCGCGCTTCCGCCGTCGCGCTCAGCATGTTCACGATCCATTTGCTGGGTGACGTCCCGTCACCGGTATTGATTGGTCATCTGTCCGACCTGTCTTCGCTCGGCAACGCCGTGCTGATCGTGCCAATTGCGGTCGCCGTTTGCGGCGCGGTGTGGTTGATCGCGGCGAAGGTGAGTGGTGCGGCGAGCGCCAGTGCGACCGCAGCGACGCGCGGCTAGCGGGGTCCCCAGGAAATCGAGCGTCTTGTTGGACGGGCCTTACTCGCGGGTGCTGTGATGCTCGATATCCTGGGGTGCTCTAGCGGATCCCGCGGAATTGAGCGTCCTGGCCGCCGGGGCAGGGGGGTCATTGCGCGAGGATCTGCGCCTGGCTGGCGATGAAGGTCCCGCCCGTCACCGTGCCTGCGACTTGTACGGTCTTGCCCGGTGCTTGAGTGAAGAATGCCCCTGCGGTGAGTGAGGTTCCGTCGGGCGCGCTGTACTGGGTCTGTGTTGTCGTCGTCACGCTGACACCGACCAACGTCAGGGTCGGGAAGCTGACGCTGTTCACCGTGCCCCGCAGGAACGACAGGCTTGCGGGAATCTCCCGCAATACGACCTTGGCGGCGAGGTTGGCGTTCTGGCCCGCACTGCCCCGCACCTCGACATAATCGCCGCTACGCAGGTCGCTCACCTTGAAGTGACGCAAGTGCATGCTCGAGTCGTCCTCGAGTTGAGTCGTGGCGCCCGTGGTCACAGTCACTCCCAGCACGCTCAGAGTGTTGTTGGCCGGCGTAATGGACTCGACCAGGCCGCGCACCATGCTCGAGCTGTCGGGCCGCGCCTCGACGCTGGTGGCCACCAGGGCACCCGAGGAGTCGAACGAGCCCTCCACTTCGACGCGGACATTCATTCCGAGGGTGACGCCATTGAGCGTAAAAGTCGTGTTCGCGTTCGTCGTCACGTGTTGCCCGTCGAGTACGAAATCCGTGTTCGAGGTGAAGCTCGTGATGAGGCCCTCGACCTGCGCCTGAGAATTGCTCGCAGCCACGAAGCCGCGCAGCACCTGGACGCTGGTGGCGAGCAGGGCTCCGGTGGTCGTGAATCCGCCGCCCGTCACTTTGACGCTGACGCCGTTTGTCAGCGTGCCGCTCGGCATGACGTTGCTGTAGTCCACGACCAGCGTGTTGA
>VBNY01000147.1:12284-25360 GCA_005877705.1 Gammaproteobacteria bacterium | reverse complement strand
GTGCCCAGCAATCTCTGGTTGTCACGTTGGTGCAGGCCGATCGAGGGCTCGTCCAGGATATACATGACCCCGGTGAGTCCCGAGCCGACCTGGCTCGCCAGGCGGATGCGTTGAGCTTCACCGCCGGAGAGCGTCTCGGCGCTGCGGTCGAGCGTGAGATAGTCGAGCCCAACGTCGACCAGAAAGCGCAGCCGCTCGGCGACATCCTTCACGATCTTCACGGCCACTTCGCCGCGCCAGCCCACGAGGCTCAGCGAGCGGAAGAACTCGAGCGCCTTGCCGACGGTGAGATGCGTCGTTTCCGGAAGGCTCCGGTCGGCGACAAAGACGTAGCGCGCTGCGCGGTTGAGGCGGGCGCCACCGCAGTCCGGGCAAGGGCGCGTGCCGAGGTACTTGGAGAGCTCCTCGCGCACCGTCAACGACTCGGTCTCACGGTAGCGGCGCTCCAGATTGGGCAGAATGCCCTCGAAGCGATGCCGCTTGCGCACCGTGCGGCCTTTGCCCTCGTTGTAGCGGAACTCTATGACGTCCGCGCCGCTGCCGTGGAGCAGCACATGCTGCACGTTGGGTGCAAGCTCGGTCCAGGGCGTCTCGATGTCGAAGTCGTAATGGCGCGCCAGGGATTGAATGAGCTGGAAGTAATAGGCGTTGCGGCGGTCCCAGCCCCGGACCGCGCCGCTCGCGAGCGACAGGTCCGGATGCACCACTACCCGCTGTGGATCGAAGAACTCCTTGACGCCCAGACCATCGCAGGTGGGGCACGCGCCGGAGGGGTTGTTGAATGAGAACAGCTTGGGCTCCAGCGGCGGCACGCTGTAGCCGCAGATCGGACAGGCGTGACGGCTCGAGAACACGATCTCCTCGCGCCCCGGCTCATCGAGAAACGTGAGCCGTGCCAGGCCGCCCGCGAGGCGCAAAGCGGTCTCGAACGATTCCGCCAGGCGTTGCGCGGCATCGGCTCTGACGCGCAGCCGATCGACCACTGCTTCGATGGTGTGCTTGCGTTTCGGGTCGAGCTGCGGCAGGGCTTCCATTTCATGCACGCGCCCGTCGATGCGCACCCGGACGAACCCCTGGGCGGCGAGATCCTCCAGCACCTCGGCGTGCTCGCCCTTGCGGTCGCTCACCAACGGCGCGAGCAATGCGGCTGCCGTGCCCTCCGGCAGCCGCAGCACCTGATCGACCATCTGGCTCACGGTTTGGGCGGTGAGATCAACCATGTGATCGGGGCAGCGGGGAATCCCGGCGCGTGCGTAGAGCAGGCGCAGATAGTCGTAGACCTCGGTGACGGTGCCCACGGTCGAGCGCGGGTTGTGTGACGTTGCCTTCTGCTCGATAGCGATGGCGGGCGACAGCCCGTCGATGCTGTCCACGTCCGGCTTGTCCATCATCGACAGGAACTGCCGTGCGTACGCTCGAACGCGAGCGATGACTTGCCCGAGCCCGACAGTCCCGTGACCACGATCAGGCGGTCGCGCGGCAGGTCGACATCGACGTTCTTCAGATTGTGCGTGCGCGCCCCGCGGACGCGAATTTCTTGCATATACAGCCCTCAAGTCTACCCGCCCGCCACGGCTCGGCTCAAAATTGCACGATCACGAGTCTTTCGCCGTCGCGCACGGACGACTTCAGTCCACTAGAATGGCGAGCTTCATCGGATCGAGGGCACACACCCATGGCGCGTGGAGTCAACAAAGTCATCCTGATCGGCAACCTCGGCGCCGACCCCGAAACCCGCGCCATGCCCTCAGGCACCACCGTGGCGAATTTGCGCATCGCGACCAGCGAAAGCTGGCGAGACAAGCAGACCGGTGAGCAGCAGGAGCGCACCGAGTGGCACCGGGTCGCGTTCTTCGGCCGCCTGGCGGAGATCGCCGGCGAGTATCTGCGCAAAGGCTCGCAGGTCTACATTGAGGGCAGCCTGCGCACTCGCAAGTGGCAGGACAAGCAGGGTAACGAGCGCTACTCGACCGAAATCGTCGGCAACGACCTGCAGATGCTTGGCGGCCGCGCCGCGGGTGCAGGAGCGGCGGGCGCCGGGGCGGCCCCGAGCGGTGCCTCACCCGGCCCCAAGGAGCCCTATCCCGAATACGCCGCCTCGGGGGCCGCCGCCTCGGGTGGTGGGGAGCGGGGGGAGGATTTCGACGACGACATCCCCTTCTAGAGCTCCCGCCGCGGCCGTCTGCGGCCGCACAGAGCCGGTCAAGCCTCTGATTCGGCTGACTTTTGCCGCCGCAGGCGATCGCGTGGAGTGCGCCCGGCCGTGCGGCTTCGCCCACAAGGCCGTAGAATTTCGCCTATCGACCCTATCTCTATGCCCCGCCGCTACCTCATCAAGACATTCGGCTGCCAGATGAACGAGTACGACTCCGCGAGGATGGCGGACGTGCTCCATGCCGCCGGTGGCCTCACCGCCACCGACGACCCGGCGGAGGCTGATGTGCTCATCATGAACACCTGCTCCGTGCGCGAGAAGGCGCAGGAGAAGGTCTTCTCCCTCCTCGGCGAGTGGCACAAGCTCAAGAGGCGACGGCCCGAGGTGGTCATTGGTGTCGGCGGCTGCGTCGCAAGCCAGGAAGGCGCGGCCATCACGGAGCGCGCCCCGTACGTGGACCTGGTGTTTGGTCCGCAGACCCTGCATCGCCTCCCGGAAATGATCACGCAGCTGCGCAGGACCGGAAAGCCCGTGATCGATGTGAGCTTCCCGGAAATCGAGAAATTCGATCACCTGCCGGCCCCGCGCGCCGACGGCGCGACGGCGTTCGTGTCGATCATGGAGGGCTGCAGCAAGTACTGCACCTTCTGCATCGTGCCGTACACGCGCGGCGACGAGGTGAGCCGTTCGTTCGAGTCCGTGCTCGAGGAAGTGCACGAGCTCGCAGGCCAGGGTGTTCGCGAGATCACTCTGCTCGGCCAGAACGTCAACGCCTACGCAGGTCCGATGGGCGACGGCGCGCTGGTCGATCTGGCAACGCTGATCCATCACGTTGCCACCGTGGCGGGCATCGAGAGAATCCGCTTCACTACCTCGCATCCGCTCGAGTTCAGCGACAGCCTCATCGAGGCCTTCGCGAGCGTGCCGAAGCTCGCGAATCATGTGCACCTACCCGTGCAAAGCGGTTCGGACCGGATCCTCGCGCTCATGAAGCGCGGCTACACCGCCATTGAATTCAAGGAGAAAGTCCGCAAGTTGCGGGCCGTGCGGCCCGATATCTGCATTTCCTCGGACTTCATCGTGGGTTTCCCCGGCGAGAGCGAGCGCGACTTCACTGCGACGCTCGCACTCGTGCGCGATGTGGGCTTCGACCAGTCGTTCAGCTTCATCTACAGCCGCCGCCCCGGCACTCCGGCAGCCTCGCTGCCGGATGAGGCGACCCCCGAGGTCAAGCAGGAGCGACTCGCGCGGCTGCAGGCGCAGCTCGAGACGCAGGCGCGCGCCATCAGTCAACGCATGGTCGGCACGGTGCAACGCGTCCTCATCGAGAGGCCCGCGAAGAAGAACGTCCGCGAACTCGCCGGTCGCACGGAGAACAACCGCTGGGTCAACTTCGCTGGCCCGCCGGAGCTGCTCGATCGCTTCGCGGACGTCGTGGTCACGGAAGCGCTGCCGCATAGTTTGCGCGGACGCCTGAGCGCGGCTGCGACCGACAGCCCGCGCCCGCAGTGCGGACTCGCGCTGCAGGCGCCCGCGCCCGCCTGAATGCCAGTGGCCGCTACAGCCCCCGAATCTCAGCGCGAATTCGATCTGGAGCCGTCCGACAACGCGCGGCTCGCGAATCTGTGCGGTCCGCTCGATGAGAACCTGCGCCTTCTCGAATCGCGCCTGGATGTGCGGATTCGCCGGCGCGGAGACAGCTTTCGGGTGATCGGCGCACGTGCCGAAAGCGCAGAGGACACGCTGCGCGAGTTGTTTGATCTGGCAAAGAGCGAGGAGGTCACGCCGGAGCGCGTGCATCTTGCGCTGCGCGAACGCGAGTCCGGTCAGACGCTTCCCGAGACCGACCAACGGGAGCAGGGCATTCGCGTCCCGCGCGGCGGCATTCGCGCGCGTGGCAATCACCAACGCGACTATCTCACGCATATCCGCACGCGTGACCTGACCTTCGGTGTCGGCCCTGCCGGAACGGGTAAGACTTATCTCGCCGTGGCGTGCGCGGTCGAAGCGCTGCAGGCTGACAAGGTTCGACGCATCATCCTGGTACGCCCCGCGGTGGAGGCCGGCGAGCGCCTCGGCTTTCTGCCGGGCGATCTGACTCAGAAGGTCGATCCCTATCTGCGGCCGATGTACGACGCCCTCTACGAGATGATGGGCTTCGACCGCGTGTCGCGCTTCATCGAGCGCAACGTCATCGAGGTCGCGCCGCTGGCGTTCATGCGCGGCCGCTCGCTCAACGATTCCTTCATCATTCTCGATGAAGCTCAGAACACCACCGCCGAGCAGATGAAGATGTTCCTCACCCGCATCGGCTTCGGATCCAAGGCCGTCGTCACCGGAGACGTCACGCAGACCGATCTGCCGGCGGGAAAACAGTCCGGCCTGAGCCATGTCATCCACGTGCTGCGCGGAGTCGAGGGCGTCGCGTTTACGTTCTTCGACGCCCAGGATGTGGTGCGCCATCCGCTGGTACAGCGCATCGTCCAGGCTTACGAATCGCGGAGCAACCCCTCGTGAGCGTGGCTGTCGCGAGTGTCGGCAGCCTCAAGCGCCTGCGGGTCGACATGCAAAGGCGCAGCCGCACGTGGTCCCCGACACGAGGAGATATCACCGCGTGGGCGAGCACAGCGCTCGGCCGGCGCGCGCTCGGTCGTGAGCTCGGTGTGTGCATGGTCGGTGCCGCGGAAAGCCGGCGCCTGAATGCGCGCTTCCGCGGGCGCGACCGGCCGACGAACGTGTTGTCGTTCCCGGCGGCGGCGCTGCCTGCCGTGAACGCCGCAGCTGCGCGGCCCCTTGGTGATCTGGTGATCTGCCCGCAGGTGTTGCGCAGCGAGGCGCGCGAGCAGAACAAGAGCCTGCGCGCCCACTGGGCCCATCTGGTCGTGCACGGGGCGTTACACCTGATCGGCTACGACCACGAGCGCAAGGCGGATGCGCGCCGTATGGAGCGGCGGGAGATAGCGGTGCTGCGCCGCCTCGGTTTTGCGAATCCCTATCGGAGCCCGTGATGACCAAGGACCTCAACTCGACCGGACGCTGGCTGAAGCGGCTCACACAGGGCTTCGCCGCGGAGCCGCAGGATCGCCAGGGCCTGCTCGCGTTGCTGCGCGAAGCGGGCGAGCGCGGTCTCGTCGACACCGATGCGTTGACCATGCTCGAGGGCGTGCTGGAGGTCTCCGATCTGCAGGTGCGCGACATCATGGTTCCGCGTGCGCAGATGGTGTTCGTGCACCGCGACGAGCCGGCTTCGCGTCTGCTCTCGGTGGTCGTCGAGTCCGGGCACTCGCGCTTCCCCGTGATGGACGATGACCGCGACGACATCGTGGGCATCCTGCTCGCGAAAGATCTGCTGCGCCTGTACATCGCGGAGGTGCGCGAGCGCTTCGATATCCGCGAGTACATGCGACCCGCGATCTTCGTGCCGGAGTCCAAGCGTCTCAACGTGCTGCTGCGGGAGTTCCGCCGCAACCGCAATCACATGGCGATCGTCGTGGACGAGTACGGCGGCGTCTCGGGACTCGTCACTATCGAGGTCGTGATCGAGCAGATCGTCGGCGAGATCGATGATGAGTTCGATGTCGAGGACGATCAGAACATCCGCAAGGAGGCGGAGCGCCAGTTCACGGTGCGCGGCATCACCCGCATCGAGGAATTCAACGAATATTTCGGCGCGCGGTTGTCGGAGGAACAGGGCGTCGACACGGTGGCCGGGCTCCTCATGAAGCAACTCGGCCGCCTGCCGCGGCGCGGCGAGTCCGCGACCATCGAGGGCTTTGAGTTCCGTGTGATGCGGGCGGATCGCCGGCGCATCGATGCATTACGCGTGGTCCCGCCGCGGGATGTCGTGCCGCCTGCTGAGCGATCCGCCAGCGGCGAGTCGTGACGACATGACCCAACGGTGGGTGGCCGCCGTCACCGGCGCCCTGCGAGATGATCGTGTGAGCGTGGCGGATGAGTCTCATCGCGAGCTGGCGCGCCCGGCTTCCGCGCGTATCCGCGTTGCACTCGCTCTCGGCGCCGGGGCTCTGCTCGCTGCCTCATTTGCTCCGCTGGATTGCTGGCCACTGGCGATCCTGTGTCCTGCCGTGCTCATGTGGTTGTGGCAGGGCGCGACGCCGCGTGAGGCCGCGTGGCTCGGCTTCTGGTTCAACTCGGCCACCTTCGCAGCGGGTACCTACTGGCTGTACATCAGCATCCATTTCTTCGGACCGGCGCCGATTTGGCTCGCGGTGTCGTTGATGCTCGCGCTGGTCGTGATCATGGGGCTGTACCACGCGGCACTGGGGTTTGTGGTTGCGCGCTGGCTGCCCGCCGGGGGCGCCATTCGATGGCTGGTGGCAGCGCCCGCGGCGTGGCTGCTGATCGAGTGGTGGCGCGGCTGGTTCCTGTCCGGCTTCGCGTGGCTCTCGCTCGGCTATTCCCAGACCGACACGTGGCTCGCGAGCTTTGCACCGATCGTGGGCGTGTACGGGATCAGTGCGGTGCTGCTCGCGAGTGCCGGAGCGGTGACTGCGCTTGCGTGCGGGACACGGCGCACGCGGGTGATCGCCGCGGTGGTGGTTGCGGTTCCCTGGGTTGCCGGGGCGGCGCTCGGATCGGTCGAATGGACCCACCCCTCGGGGCCGCCCGTTTCGGTCGCGGTGGTGCAGGGAGCGATCCCGCAGGATCAGAAGTGGCTCGACAGCAACCGCGAGACCACGCTCAGGCTCTATCACGATCTGACCGCGAAAGCGCTCGGGACGCAGCTCATCGTGTGGCCGGAGTCGGCGCCTCCCGACCTCGCGAACGAGCTCGTCCCCTACATCGGCAACCTGTACCGCGAAGCGCGCACCCATGGCTCGGCGCTGGTCTTCGGCGTCGTGCGTGCCTCCGACGACGGGCAGCAGTACTTCAATTCCGTGCTCGCTCTCGACAATAAAGTGAGCTGGTACGACAAGAACCACCTCGTGCCGTTTGCCGAGTTTTTCCCGGTGCCGCACTGGGTGCGCTCCTGGCTGCGGCTGATGAGTCTGCCGTACTCGGACTTCACGCGCGGCGGAGACGATCAGCCGCCCCTGCCGGCCGCGGGCCTCAAGCTCGCGACGACGGTGTGCTATGAGGACGCCTACGGCAGCTCGCTGCTCGGGGTGTTGCGCGAGGCCGACGCGCTCGTGAACGTGACCAACGACGCCTGGTTCGGCCATTCCACCGCTCGCTATCAGCATTTCCAGATAGCGAGGATGCGCGCCTTGGAGGCCGACCGATTCCTGATCCGCGCCGCCAACGACGGTGTTTCGGGCGTTATCGGGCCGCACGGCGCGGTGGTCGCGCGCGCTCCGGAGTTCCGGCCATACGTGTTCGTGTCCGCCGTGACGCCGCGGAGCGGCCTGCCGCCCTACGCCCATGTTGGAAACTGGCTGGTCGTGACCCTGGCCGCCGCGGCTCTGGCGTATGGGCTGTGGGTACGGAATGATAGCGACCGGCGAGCCCGCGCGGGCACGCCGGGTGCTGGTGCCAAAACGACCCCCGCAACGGACTGAAGCAGGCCTTAACGGGAACTCTCCACGATGCAGGGTACTCAATGTGGCGGGCGGCGGTTACTATCGCCTTGCAGGCCTTGCAGCCTCTCACCCCGGAGTCGAGCATGAGTGTTTCGCGCCCCGCCCGTCGGGCGGTCTCGGTGTTGTCCGTCGCCATCGCGCAGGCAGCCTGTTGCGGCGATCTGAGCGCTCAGTCGACGCGCCCGCTGCTGTCGCAGGCGGCGCCGTCCGCGGCGTCCTCCAACAGTGAAGGCGCCGGCGCGCTGCGCACGCTGCCGGACTTCGCGCCGCTCGTTGAAAAGTACGGTCCGGCCGTCGTCAACGTGGAGGTTGTCGAGAAGTCGCAGCCGTCCGCGGGCGGCCCTCCGGGGCTGTCCCCGAATGATCCGTTCTACGACTTCTTCCGCCGCTTCGGCATACCCGGCCCGGAGCAGGCGCCGCGCGGCAACCAGCCGCCGGTGCGCGGCGCAGGCTCCGGCTTCATCGTGAGCCAGGACGGTTACATTCTCACCAACACTCACGTCGTCCTGAACGCCGACGAGGTGACTGTTCGCCTGACCGACCGGCGCGAGTTCCAGGCCAAGGTCATCGGCGCGGATGAGCGCACCGATGTGGCAGTGATCAAGATCAGCGCCAGCAACCTGCCCACCGTGAAGCTCGGCGACCCTTCCAAGGTCAAGCCTGGCCAGTGGGTGCTCGCGATCGGCTCGCCGTTCGGCTTCGAGAACAGTGCGACGGCGGGCATCATCAGCGCCACGGCGCGCTCGTTGCCGAGCGACAACTACGTGCCGTTCATCCAGACCGATGTGGCCGTGAACCCCGGCAACTCGGGCGGGCCGCTGTTCAACATGGCCGGCGAAGTGGTCGGCATCAACTCGCAGATCTTCAGCCGCACGGGCGGCTACATGGGAGTGTCGTTCGCCATCCCGATCGATGTCGCGAGAAATGTCCAAGAGCAGCTCATCAAGACCGGCCGCGTCGTGCGCGGGCGCATCGGCGTCACCATCCAGGACGTCAACGCGCAGCTGGCGGAGTCGTTCGGCCTCGACCGGCCGCGCGGCGCTCTCGTCAGCTCGGTGGAAAGGGACGGCCCGGCATCCAAAGCCGGCCTGCAACCGGGGGATGTGATCCTCGCGGTCAATGGACATCCGATCGAGCGCTACGGCGAGCTTTCCGGCTCGATCGCGGCGATGAAGCCGGGCTCCGATGCGACGCTCCAGGTGTGGCGCGGCGGCAAGCAGCAGGCCGTCAGCATCAAGATCGCCGAGCTCAAGGAGCAGCAGCAGACGGCCAGGACGGGAGGCAAGCCAGGCAGCCACGCCACCGACCAGGCAAGCCAGCTCGGGCTCGATTAAGACCCTCGAGAAAGCGCTGCACGGTGCTCATTTTAAGTGGTCCCGGTCGACGCCGCCGCGCCGCCCGCCTTCGCACTTCGTGCTTCGGCGGGCTTGCCCGCCGAATTGCCGGGCGCTTCGGCGCCCGCAGGCGGGCGAGCGTGGATAGAATCAGAGCTTGGAGCGCCGTGGCCTTTTCCGCTGGCGGCCATTTTCCGTGCGCGACAAATACGTTCCCCAGGAAATCGAATCCGCGGCCCACGCCCACTGGCGGTCGATCGACGCCTATCGGGCGCGCGAACACGCACGCGATGCGGCCGGGCGACCGAAGCCCAAGTACTACGTGTGCTCGATGCTGCCGTACCCGAGCGGCAAGCTGCACATGGGCCACGTGCGCAACTACACGATCGGCGACGTGCTCGCGCGCTTCATGCGCATGCAGGGCCGCAACGTCCTGCAGCCCATGGGTTGGGATGCGTTCGGCCTTCCGGCGGAGAACGCGGCAATGAGCAACGGCGTGCCACCTGCCAAGTGGACCCGCCAGAACATTGCACACATGCGCGGCCAACTGCAGTCCCTGGGCTTCGGGATCGACTGGAAACGCGAGCTGGCGACCTGCGACCCGAGCTACTACCGCTGGAACCAATGGTTGTTTCTGCGCCTGCTCGAGCAGGGCATCGCGTACCGCAAGACCGGTGTCGTCAACTGGGATCCCGTCGACCAGACCGTGCTCGCCAACGAGCAGGTGATCGACGGCCGAGGCTGGCGCACGGGCGCGCTCATCGAAAAGCGCGAGATCCCGATGTACTACCTCAACATCACGCGCTACGCCGACGAGCTGCTCGGTGCGCTCGAGCAGCTGTCCGGCTGGCCCGAGCGCGTGAAGCTCATGCAGGCGAACTGGATCGGACGCAGCGAGGGCTGCGAGATCGCCTTCCCGTACGCGCCCGATACGCGCGCCGCGATGTGTGCCGATGGCCTGCTCAGGGTGTTCACCACGCGCGCCGACACGCTCTTTGGCGTCACCTTCATGGCGGTTGCCGCGGAACATCCGATCGCGGCGGCGGCGGCGAAGTCGAACCCCGCGCTCGGCGCCTTCATCGAAGAATGTCGCCGCGGCGCTGTGATGGAGGCCGACATCGCCACACAGGAGAAGAAGGGGATGCGCACCGGCCTGCACGTGTTGCATCCGTTTACGCGCCAACCCATCGAGATCTGGGTCGCCAACTACGTGGTGATGGCCTACGGCGAGGGAGCCGTGATGGGCGTGCCGGGTCACGACGAGCGCGATTTCGAGTTCGCGCTCAAGAACGGGTTACCCATCGTCACGGTGGTGCGCCCCCTGAGCGGCGGCTACGACGAGGTGCGCGCAGCGTGGATCCCCGCTTATGCGCAGTACGGCGTTACCGTGAATTCGGGAGAGTTCTCGGGCCTCGAGTACCGGGCCGCGGTGCAAGCCATCGCGGCGGCGCTGGAGAAGAAGGGCCTGGGGCGCACGCGAGTCCAGTACCGGCTGCGGGACTGGGGCATCTCGCGGCAACGTTACTGGGGCTGCCCGATCCCCATCGTTCACTGCGGCGCGTGCGGCGAGGTCCCCGTGCCGGATGAGCAGTTGCCCGTCGTGTTGCCCGAGAATCTCGTGCCGGACGGCAGTGGCAATCCACTTGCGAAGTCACCTGCGTTCTACGCCTGCACGTGCCCGAAATGCGGCAAGCCGGCGCGGCGCGAGACCGACACGATGGATACTTTCGTCGATTCGTCGTGGTACTTCGTGCGCTACGCTTGCGCCGACCAGGCACGCGCGATGGTGGACGAGCGCGTCGATTACTGGCTGCCTGTCGACCAGTACATTGGCGGCATCGAGCACGCGATCCTGCACCTGTTGTACTCGCGCTTCTGGACCAAGGTGATGCGCGACCTGCGCCTGGTAAGCTTCGCCGAGCCGTTCACGAATCTGCTGACGCAGGGCATGGTGCTCAATCACATCTATTCGCATCACGCGGCGGATGGCCGGCGGCGCTACTTCAATCCCGCCGACGTCGAGCTGCGTCGCGGGGCGGATGGAGGCGAGACCTATGTGGTGACAGCGCCCGAGCTGGGAACCCTTCCTGTCGAGTACGAAGGCCTGGGCAAGATGTCGAAGTCGGAGAACAACGGTGTCGATCCCGAGGGCCTGATAGGGCGTTTCGGCGCCGATACCGCCCGGTTGTTCATCATGTTCGCCTCACCGCCCGAGCAGACCCTCGAATGGTCCGACGAGGGGGTGCAGGGCGCGTCGCGCTTCATCCGCCGGCTGTGGACTGCCGTGCACGAACAGGTATCCGCGGGCCCGCCGCCCACGCTCGAGCCGGCCACGCTGTCCAGCGCGCAGCGCGACCTGCGGCGCGCTGCGCACCACGCTCTCGCCAAGGCAACCGACGATATCGGCCGCCGCCGAAATTTCAACACGGCAATTGCCGCCGTCATGGAGCTGCTGAACGCGGTCGGCCGATTCGAGGACACCTCACCTCAAGGGCGCGCCGTGCGCCATGAGGCGCTCGAGATCGCGACGCTCGTGTTATCGCCGATCACTCCGCACGTGTGCCACGCGTTATGGCACGCGCTCGGGCACAGTGCGGCGCTCATTGATGAGCGCTGGCCGGAGCCCGACAAGGCCGCGCTCGCACAGAATGCCGTCGCCATGGTCGTGCAGGTCAACGGCAAGCTTCGCGGGCATATCAGCGTTCCCGTGAACGCCGATGAAGCCTGCGCCCGGGAAGCAGCCCTCGCGGACGAACACGTCAGAAAGTTCGTGGCCGACAAGCCGGTCAGAAAAGTGATCGTTGTGCCCGGCAAGCTCGTCAACATCGTGGTGTGAGCGGCACGGTGGCGAAACGCTCAGACGCCGCGCGCCCCCTCGCTAGGTTCGCAGGCTTCGCGCTCTCTGTGGCGGCGGTGCTGAGCGCTTGTGGCTTCCACCTGCAGGGTCGCGTGCCCTTGCCCGGGCCGATCAGGACACCGTATGTGGACTCCGCTGACCGGCAGAGCGAGTTCGTGCAGAGTCTGCGCAGGGCGCTGCTGACCTCCGGCGCACACCCGTCGGACGAGCGAGACAAGGCGTCCGCGGTCGTCAGTATTCTCAAAGATCAAGTCAGCCGGCGCGTGCTGTCCGTCTCGGCCGCCAACCAGCCCACCGAATACGAGGTGACGTACACGGTGCGCTTCTCGGTGACCGCGGGGGACAAGGAGCTGTTGCCGCCGCAGGAGGTGTACGCAACCCGCAGCTACAGCTTCGCTGAGCGCCTGCTGCTCGCCAAGGGGAACGAGGAGACGGTCCTGCGCCAGGACATGGCGCAGGATCTTGCGGACATGGTCATGCGGCGGCTGTCGAGTTTGTAGTGCTGCTGCTCGCCTCGATCGATCGGGTCGCGGTGGCGCTGCTGTTGAGTCGCCATGGAATGGAGCTGGTGCTCGTGGCGCCGGAGCAGGCCATCCCGGGATCCTACTGGAGTGGCAGCGAAGCCGGGCTCGAGGCGGACCGCTTGTACGCGCGCCTCGACACCCCGGTGCACTCCGTGCTGCACGAGGCGAGCCACTACATCTGCATGACTCCCGAGCGGCGCGCCGGCCTCGATCGCGACGCCGGCGGCGACGATCTCGAGGAGTCGGCGGTGTGTTATCTGCAAGTGTTGCTTGCCGGGCAGCTGCCTGGTGTCGCCCGGGAGCGCATGTTTTGCGACATGGACCAATGGGGCTATAGCTTCCGGCTCGGCAGCACGCACGCGTGGTTCGCCGCAGATGCGGACGATGCACGCGAGTGGCTGCGCGATCATGGCGTGATCGACGCCGAGAATCGGCCGACGGGTGCGGCGCGAGGCTGAAGACGGTATTGCATAGTCTTGACATGTCGGGCACGCGTGATACATTCTCGTATCACTATGAGCACTTCGATTCGCGACCTGCGCAATCACTTTCCGAAGGTCAGGAAACTCGTGGAGACATTGGGTGAGGTGATACTCACCGAAAAGGGCAAGCCGCGGTACCGCCTGACCCTTTACACGCCCGCGAGCCCCGGAGCGCCGCCTCCTG
>VBNY01000147.1:0-12225 GCA_005877705.1 Gammaproteobacteria bacterium | reverse complement strand
CTGACAGTGTCTACGTCGACCCCAGCGCGCTGCTCAAGCTCTATCTGAAGGAACCGGAATCGCGCGCCATGGCCGCTTGGCGCAGCAAGATTGGCGACCCTCTGCTCGTGACGCATCACGGCCGAGTGGAATTGACCAACGGCATTGGCCTTGCAGTCTATCGCGGCATCATTACCGATGCAGCGCACGATGCGGCGCTGGCCGCGCTGGACGATGACTTCGCTAAAGGCCGTTACAAGCAGGCGGACCTGCTCTGGCGGGCCACTCTAAAAAGAGCCGACGATCTGAGCCGCGCGCATACGAGTTCGATCGGCTGCCGTTCGCTCGACGTGCTGCATGTCGCAAGCGCCATCGAGCTGGAACTCAAACACTTCGCGACCTTCGACGCGCGCCAGCAGCAGCTCGCGCGGGCAGCGGGCCTGAAGCTCGTGACGCCTGCGCGGTGAGCGTGCACGATTTGGCTTCAGTCACGTGCGCCGAGCGAAGCGGTCGGTCGCGGTCACCAACTCGTGCAGGTTGCCGGCCTCGAAAGCCGAATGCCCGCCATCCGCCACGATGCGCAGCTCGGCTTGCGGCCAGGCGCGATGCAGCTCCCAGGCGCTGCGCATCGGGCACACGATGTCATAACGGCCCTGCACGATCACTGCCGGGATGCGGCGGATGCGCCCGACCTCTTCGATGAGTTGGTTTTCCGAGCGGAAGAATCCGCCGTTGATGAAATAGTGACACTCGATGCGCGCGAAGGCCGCCGCGTAGGCGTCCTCCTGGAAGCGGGCGATGTACTCGGGATTCATGCGCAGAAAGCTGGTTGCACCCTCCCAGACCGCCCACGCCTTGGCCGCACGCTTGAGAACCTGGTCGTCATCGCTGGTGAGGCGCGCGTGGTAAGCGCGGATCATGTCGCCGCGCTCGGCTTCCGGAATCGGCTCGACGTAGTGCTCCCAAAGGTCGGGATAGAGCGCGGCCGCGCCGCGGGGGTCCTGGTAGAACCAGGCGAGCTCCCAGCGCCGTAATAGAAAAATTCCCCGCAGCACGAGCTCGGTGACCCGCTGCGGGTGAGTCTCGGCGTAGGCGAGCGCGAGCGTCGAGCCCCACGAGCCGCCGAACACCAGCCAGCGTTCGATCCCGAGGTGCTCGCGCAGACGCTCGATGTCTTCCACGAGATGCCAGGTTGTATTGTCCACCAGATTCGCGTTGGGGCGACTCTTGCCGCAGCCGCGCTGATCGAACAACACGATCCGATAGCGCTTCGGATCGAAGAAGCCGCGCATTTTCGCGTCCGTGCCGCCGCCCGGCCCGCCGTGCAGGAACACGGCCGGCTTGCCGCGCGGATTGCCGCACTCCTCGAAGTAAATCTCGTGGATGCTGGAGACCCGCAGGAACCCGGTGCGGTAGGGCGCTACGGCCGGGTAGAGCCGCTGTACTGCACGCCGCGGCGATACGACGCGCGCGCTATGCCGGCCGGTCGATATCGTGCGCCGGGCAGAAGGACGTTTGTTTCGCATGATCGGCGAGATCGTAGCGCGAGTGCGTCACGACGAGAATACGGGCGCGCTGCGAACCGCACAGCTCGCGGTGCGCCCCTCGCCATCCGAAAAGGCGGATCGGCTCGACTTCAGAACGACTTCGACACGCCCACGAAATATCCACGCCGCGGTCCGAACTGCGGAGCCCCGACGCCGACGCCCGTACCGTTGCGGATCTGGTATTTCTGGTCGAACGCGTTGATCACATCGAAGCGCGCCGCAAGTCCCGCCATGCCCTCCCGGGTAAAGTCATGGCTCACGCCAAGGTTGACCTGGCGGTAATAGGGCAGGTGCGCACCGTTCGGAATGGAGGTGCCGTTCGGCAGATCCAGACCCGCCCGCAATCCGGAGCCCACCAGCATGTCGCCGCTGAAGCGGGTGCTCTGCCACACGTAGGCGGCGCCAGCGGAGATGGTCATCTGCTGCTCATGATCGAGGTGGATGTAGTGATCGGCGACGTAAGCCAGATCATCGGGGCTGAAATTGAACTCGCTGGATTCAAACTGCTTGCCGATCGCCCGCTGGAAGGCGACGTTGCCGTAGGCCTGGAAATTGCGGACTCCGTAATTTCCCGTGAATTCCACGCCGTACACCTGGCCGTAGCGATAATTGAACGGCGTCAGGATGATCGGCGCGCCGAACTGCCCCTCGTCGATGAGATGGGTCGCCTGCTTGTAGTAGCTGTCGACGCCGACGGTCAGCTCCTCTGACAGCTTCTGCTCGAGGCCCAGGTCGTAGTAGTTGGAACGCTCGGCCTTGACCGGGTCGGCGGTCGTGATGGCCGGCGCGAAGGTCGTGTTCGCGAACTTGGCGATCGTCGTGTTGCCGACCAGCTCGAACGGTGGCGGGGAGAAGAAGCGCGAGTAACCCGCATGCACGGTGGTGTTTTCCGCCGCCTGCCACACGAAATTGATGCGCGGGCTGAGCTGGCTGGCGCTGGTGAAGGCGTTGAAGTGGTCGAAGCGCACGCCATAATTGACGGTGAGCGTCTTGACGATCAACCACTCGTCCTGCAGATAGGCGCTTTCGATCATCTGCGTATTCACGCTGTCGTCCACGACGGAGAACGGGACATCCGAGATGGGAGCTCCGGTGTTGTCTACCTGCAGCACCTGGGAGGTGGCGTTGCTGGTCAAGCGGTCTCGCTGCGCATACACGCCGGCGCGAATCGTGTGGGCCTCGTTGAGGCGATAAACACCGTCGCTCTGCAGGCCGTAGGCCACGTCCTGTTTGTAGGCCTGTTCCGAAATGCCGTTGAACAGCAGATCGCCCAGATTCGGGTCGGGCGAGAAGTCGAGGCTCGAGTAGCGGGCGATCAACGAACTCTGCACGCTCAGGTCGCCCTGCGAATGCTGGAAGCTCACGGCGCCGAAGTGCGTGATCTCACGCTGGCTCTCATCCAACGCATTGCTCAGGTAGTCCGATTGCCCGTTGACCGTGAGACCGGGGCCGATAGCCGCGGCGTGCACGCCCGACAGGTTGGGTATCTGGAACGTGTCGTCCGAGGTTCCGGCAAAGAAGGACAGGCGGTTGCTGTCATCGAACAGATGCTCGAAGTAGCCGAAGGCGTGGTGCTGCCTGGTATGGTCGTGAAGCGGGTCGGAGCGGCCGTCCGGAGACTCGATTCCGAGGTCGTTGCGGAGGAAATCGGCCGTGGCGAAATACGTGTTCAAACCGGACGATCCGCCGTAATTGAAGCTCGGCTCGATCGAGCCGTGGCTGCCGCCGTACAACGATACCGAGCCGCCCGGATGCAGCGCCCCGCTCTTCGTCGTCAGGTCGATGATGCCGGCGCTCCTCAGCCCGTATTCGGCCGGCAGGCTTCCCGTGATCAGCTTCAGCGAGGAGATCATGCGCGGCGGTAGAGTCTGACCGAAGACGCTGATGCCATCCGGCAGAATGACTCCGTTCAGCCGGAATTGCAGGCCGTTGTGGTCGCCGCGGATGTGCAGCTGACCGAAGGAGTCCTGCGCGGCATCCGGCACCTGCAGCATCACCTGGTTGAGCTGAACGTTGTCGCCGCCGGGCTCCGCCTGGATGGCGGCGGAATCGAACGTGTAGGTGGAAGCGCCCGTCTGCGTGTCGATGCGCGAGCGCTCTTCATTCAAATGCTGCGCAGTGATGACAATGGTGGGCAGTCCCGCGCCGGGCTGATCGGCCACCTGCGCCAGCGCGGTGTTACTCGTCGCGAATGCGGCAACCGCTGCAGCCAGAGGGACTGCGGCCCGCAGGGGAATTCTTGACATACGATGCTCCTTGAAATCGTCCTGAACCGCTGCCCCAGCGTTTGGCTGCGCAACGGGCCGAGAGTCGGCGAGCCTGAGCCTTGATGGGGAGCCGGAAGGCGCAAGGCGCGAGTCCCGGCTGATGTGGCTCAGATCGATTCGAGGACGGGAGGACCGCGGGGGAGGTTTGTGGCGACTCTGCGGCGTGCGGGCGCAATGCTCTGCGCTCGCGGGATGGACACACGCACGACCAGCACGGGTGTGCCGACGACGCCAGCGTGCACATGAGGTCCGGCGGTGCCGCTGAACTGCAGGCACATGCCACAATGCGCGTCGTCATGCATGCGGTCGCCGAGGCCGTGCGCCGAATAGATGCTCGCGGCGGCAATCAGTGCGATGGCCGCGACAAGTGCGACCAGACGATTGCGGGGGAAACGCATGCTCAAGACCGGAGACCTTCCTACGCTGAGACTGCAGCCAAGCCTAGTGGCCCGGCGCGGATCACGCAACTGACGGTATTATCGCAGATAAGGCAAGCGCCTGCGGCGATGAGACCCGCATCGCCGCCTTTTAGTTCAGCGGAAGTCTATTTGAAGCTCACTCCTGACTCCCTGGTCGCGCACCTCGAGCAACAGCTGTTGCGTGCATACCTCATTTCCGGTGACGAGGCGCTCCTCACCGGCGAGGCGGCTGATGCGGTGCGCTCGCGTGCCCGGGCGGAAGGGTTCAGCGAACGCGAGGTTCATTTCCTCGACCGCGGCTCTGACTGGGATGACGTAGGTGCCTCGGCTAGCAATCTGTCACTGTTTGGCTCACGCCGCCTGATCGAGATCCGGCTGCCAACAGGTAAGCCGGGTGCGGCCGGCAACGCGGTGCTGGCGCACCTCCTCAAAGCGGGCGATCGTGACAGTGTGCTGCTCGTGCTCGCCCCGCGCCTCGACCGCGACGCACAGAGCGCAGAGTGGGTGCAGGCCTGAGGCTCGAGGCCACCGACGAGGCGCTGGAGCTGCTCGCCGAGCGCACCGAGGGCAATCTGCTGGCCGCGCACCAGGAGCTGGAGAAGTTGGCGCTGCTCGCGGGGGGCGCACGCGTCAACGCCGACACGGTGCTTGCGAGCGTGGCCGACAGCGCGCGTTTCGACGTGTTCCAACTTGGTGAAGCCGTGCTGGCGGGTGAGACCGAGCGCGCATTGCGCGTGCTTGCTGGATTGCGCGCAGAGGGGACCGAGCCAACTCTCGTGCTGTGGGCGTTGACAAAGGCCCTGCGGGATCTGTGGAACGCGATAACAGGCCCTCCGGGCGGCAAGCCTCGGGCCTGGCAGCGCCAGGCCGTCGCGCTCGAGAAGGGTGTGCGGCGGGCTCCTCGGCTCTCGTTCGCGGCACTCTCGGTACGCGCAGGACGAGCCGACCGTATGGTGAAGGGCCGGCTTCTTGGAGATGCGTGGGACGAGATGGCGCTGCTGGCAGCGGATATCTGCGGCCGATCGGCGTTGCCCGCGCCCCAAAGCATGCTCAAATAGGCGCTGATGCAACCCATAGGTCTCTTTGGCGGCACGTTCATGCCCACCGGCAGCCCACCGCACCGCGAGCAGCCATATGCCAGCGCGGAGCTGCGGCTGCAGATGGTTCAGGCGGCGGTAGCCGATCACCCCGCATTCGTCGTCGATGACCGGGAAGTTCGCCGCAGCGGCGTGTCCTACTCGGTGGACACCCTTACCGAGCTGCGCGCGGAGTATCCGAGCCGCTCACTGTGCCTGCTGCTGGGCATGGACGCCTTCCTTGGCTTGCCCAACTGGCATCGCTGGCGCGACCTGCTCGGGCTCGCCCACATCGTCGTGGCCCACCGGCCGGGCTGGAAGGCTCCGACCATGGGTCCCCTCGGTGAGGTCATGGTCGATCACGGCACCGGCACGGTTCGGGACTTGCACGACAAGCCTGGCGGTCGCGTGTATGTGCACGCCGTGACGCAGCTCGAGATTTCCTCGACCGAGCTGCGCCAGCTGATCATGGCGGGGCGCGACCCGCGGTATCTGGTTCCGGAGGCAGTCCGACAGATCATTCGCGAGACGAGGTGCTATGCTGCTCATTAGTTTATCGGCTGAGAGTCGCCTGGCGGCGCTGTCAGCGAAGTTATAGGAGAGTTCACTTAAGCACATGATCACCCGTACAAGCCCGCGCCGCTCCCCGGAGCGCGCCTCGCCGTTGCAGCAAGCCGTGACGGCCGCGCTCGATGACATGAAAGCCGTCAACGTGAAGGTGCTGGATGTGCGGGGTCTCACCGACATCGCGGACCTCATGATCATCGCCTCCGGCAACTCCGACCGCCATGTCCGCTCGATCGCCGATCGGGTCGTCGAGAAAGCCAAGGCCGCCGGGTTCCGGCCTCTCGGGACCGAAGGTGAGCGCGACGGGGAATGGGTGCTGGTGGATCTGCAGGACGTCGTCGTGCACGTCATGCTGCCGCGGGTGCGGGAGTTC
The DNA here is from genome assembly GCA_005877705.1 of Gammaproteobacteria bacterium. Lineage (GTDB taxonomy): Bacteria > Pseudomonadota > Gammaproteobacteria > Steroidobacterales > Steroidobacteraceae > 13-2-20CM-66-19. Next base: position 5,997 of record VBNY01000147.1, on the reverse strand, counting down.
TACGGCCTCGAGCACTTGTGGGATGCGGGCGTGGCCGCGCCAGAGGCCGTGGAATCGGTCCCTCATGCGGCCCCCCTGCGCCGCTCCTCCCCCTGACACACAGGCTCCCAGCGCTCGCCGCGAGGCCGGCAGCCCATGCGTCTGCGCCTGATCGCGGTGGGCGCACGCATGCCGCAGTGGGTGCGCGCGGCCTACGATGATTACATAACACGTCTCGGCTCCGGCCTGAAGGTCTCGCTCACTGAGATCGAGCCTGGTCCGCGCAGCGCCGGCCGCGCCCCACACAAGGCGATCGACATCGAAGGCCAGAAGCTGCTCGCAGCGCTGCGCCAGGACGATTACGTTGTCGCGCTGGATGAGCGCGGCTCCGAGATGACGACTCGCGAGCTTGCGACCTGGCTGGGCGCTCGCATGCGCCAGGGTCGTGACGTCGCGTTTCTGATCGGCGGGCCGGATGGGCTTGCGCCCGAGGTGCTCGCTCGCAGCGACTTCCATTGGTCCCTTTCGCGGCTGACGTTTCCGCACGCGCTCGTGCGAGTGGTCGTGGCCGAGCAGCTTTATCGCGCGCATGGCGTGTTGGCCAATCATCCGTATCATCGCGGCTGATGCGTCCCACGCACCCCATGGCGCCCTTGGTCTGTCTCGCCTCGATCTCCCCGCGGCGGCGCGAGCTGCTTGCGCAGATCGGCGTGCCGCACGCCGTTACCGGCGCCCACATCGATGAGACGGTGCTGCCGGGCGAGCCGCCACGAGACTACGTCGCGCGCATGGCGCGGCAGAAGGCGCTCGCCGTGCGCAGCAGAGGCGAGACGCTGCCTGTGTTGGCAGCAGACACCAGCGTCGTGCTCGACGATCTCATCTACGGAAAGCCACGTGACCGTGCGGAGGGGATCGCGATGCTCGGGCGCCTCTCAGGACGGACGCACGAGGTTTTCACGGCCGTGGCCTTGGCCGACGAGCGCGGAGTCGCGTTGCGGCTGAGCGCGAGCGCCGTGCGCTTTCGTAAGATATCGTTGGCGGAAGGGGCAGCTTACTGGGACACCGGCGAGCCGCGCGACAAGGCCGGCGGCTACGCCATTCAGGGCTATGGCGCCGTGTTTGTCGAATCCCTGACAGGCAGCTACTCGGGCGTGATGGGGCTGCCGTTGCTCGAGACCGCCGAGCTGTTGCGCGCGGCCGGTGTGCCGTACTGGGCAGTTAATTGAGTATCGAGATACTGGTCAATGTGGCGCCGCGCGAAACGCGCGCCGCGGTTGTCGAGAGCGGTGTCGCGCAGGAGATCTACATCGAGCGCACGAGCCGCCGTGGACTCGTGAGCAATCTCTACAAGGGGCGCGTGTCCAGGGTGTTGCCCGGCATGCAGGCCGCGTTCGTCGACATAGGGCTCGAGCGCACGGCGTTTCTGCACGCGGCCGACATCGCGAACCTGCCCGCACACGAAACCAACGGGCGCACGGATGACACGCTCGCGAGCCTGGCGCCGCTCGGCCAGCCCCAGGTCGAGGACATCCGCCGGCTCGTGAATCCCGGCGACGACATTCTCGTGCAGGTCATCAAAGACCCGATCGGCACCAAGGGCGCGCGCCTGACGACGTTTGTAGCGCTGCCGTCGCGCTATCTGGTGTACATGCCGCGTGGCGAGGGCATTGGAGTGTCGGCGCGCATCGATGACGAGGCGGAGCGTCAGCGGCTGAAGGCGGCGGTCGCAGCTCTCCTGCCGCCCGCGGCCGCGGGCGGCTATATCCTGCGTACCGCGGCGCAGGGCGTGCCTGCCGAGAGCCTGCGCGAGGACATGATCTATCTCGACAAGCTCTGGCATCACGTGCGCGCGCGGGCCGCGGAGGCGCAGCCGGGGACGATCGTTCACGAAGATCTGCCGCTGGCGTTGCGCGTGCTGCGCGATGAGCTGTCCCGCGGGGTGAGCCGCGTGCTGGTCGACTCGGCGCGCGAGCACGCACACATGATCGAATTCGCTGCGGCCTTCATGCCCGATGCGGCTACGCGCATCGAGCTGTACCCCGGCCCCCGGCCGGTGTTCGATCTGCACGGCATCGAGGAGGAGATCGGCAAGGCGCTCGATCGCAAGGTGACCCTGAAGTCCGGCGGGCATCTGGTGTTCGACCAGACAGAGGCGCTGACGACCATAGACGTGAACACGGGCGCGTATGTAGGTCATCGCAACCTCGAGGAAACCATCTACCGCACCAACCTCGAGGCGGCCGTGGCGATCGCGCGGCAACTGCGGCTGCGCAACCTCGGCGGGATCATCATCATCGACTTCATCGACATGCAGGACGAGTCGCACCGGCGGCAGGTGCTGGCGGCGCTCGAGCGCGCGCTCGCGGCGGATCGCGCACAGACGCATATCGTCAGCCTCTCGCCTCTGGGTCTGGTCGAGATGACCCGCAAGCGCACCCGGGAGAGCCTGGAACATCTGCTGTGCGAGCCGTGTCCTAGTTGTGAAGGGCGCGGCTTCATCAAGACAGCGGAAACCGTGTGCAACGAGATCTTTCGCGAAATTGTGCGACAAAGCCGGCAGTTTGCCAGCCGCGAGCTGCTGATACTCGCCCACCAGGACGTCGTGGATCGCCTGCTCGATGACGAGTCCGCCACCCTGGCCGAGCTCGAGGCACAGGTCGGCCGCCCGATCCGCCTGCAGGTCGAGGCGCTCTACGGCGTTGACCAGTACGACGTAGTACTAATTTAGTTTTATTGCCAGGCCGGTTGTGCGGCGATTACCTCAGGGGTGACTGATGCCTCAGTCGTTCGAGGCCGAGCCTGCGAAGGCTGTACGCGCTAAGGCACTGCCGGCAAGCTGGACGCGCGTGGCGGCGCTGGCGCTCGTGAGCGCCGCCACCTTATTTGCCGCGGTGCTGCTGGCGTATGAGCTGGCGGTTGCCCGTGTGCCGCAGCATCGCGCCGCGCTCGAACACCTGGTCCGCGCCCACACCGGCCTCGACGTACGCTTCAACGAGCTCGGCCTGCGCTGGGGTTGGTACGGCCCCGAAGCCGTCTTCCGCCGTGTCGAGTTGGGTGAGCCCGGAGGCTCCAGCGTGCTGCTCAGAGCGCCGGAGCTCATCGTCGGCTTCGATGCCTGGCGCACGCTGCGCAGCGGTCAGCTCGAAGCAGGCCGCATCACGCTCGTCACGCCCGACATTGATTTCCAGCGCGTCGGCTCGGGCGCCGCGCACCTGCCGGGCGCCGATCACGGCGCCGCGAACCTCAAGCGCGCGCGGATTCTGCAGCGCTGGCGCGGCGGTCGCATCGATATCGAGGGCGGAACGCTGCGCCTGCCGGATCCCGGCGGCTCGGCAAATGCCTTCACCCTGCAGATCCGGCGCGCCTCGCTGCGTCGTGATACTTCCGAGTGGAGCGCCTACGGGCTGGTCTTTCTGCCGGAGCGGTTGGGCCGCACGGCGCGCGTCGCGCTGCGTCTGGTGGGCGACCTGGGCGACCCGCGGGCTCTCGGCGGAACGCTGCGTTTCGATGGCCGCCGGCTGCTGTTTGCGGGCTGGCGCGACGTGCTCGGCGCCGTGCCCGACGTGGCGCGCTGCCTGCCGCGCGCGGGCGGCGGAGATGTCGAGTTGCACGTCGACTTCGAGCAGGGCCGCATCGTCAAGGCCGACGGCAAGGTGCGGGCGGGGGGTGTCGAGTTTGACGCGCCGGCCTGGGCAGGCGCGCCGCAGCCGAGCGCGCTGCAAGCGGGCGCCGCCGCGGCCAGCACCGCCGGCGGCGTGTTGGCGCTCGATTACCTGCGCGGCGAGTGGCGGCTCGCGCGCCGCGACTCCGGCTGGCGGGTGCGGGTGGAGGCGCTCGAGTTGGCCGGACCTGCGCAGCAGAGCGCATCGATCACTGCGACCGTCGATGCCGCGCTGTCCGGGGAATGGGTGCGCGGCAAGTTGGAATCCGCGTCCCTGCAGTCGGTCGCCGCCATGGGCCGTTGGCTCGCGCCGCATCTGCAGCTGGCGGGGGTCGAGCTGGGCGGAACCGCACGCGACCTCGCTTTTGACTGGAACGCTGGGCGTGCCGAGGGGGCACGCCTGCAGACGTCGGCGCGCCTCGACGACCTCACCCTGGCGCCGCCCTCGCATGCGTTCACGCTCACCGGACTGTCGGGACAGGTGTCCGGCGGCGAGCGCGAGCTGGTTGCGGAGCTCGACTCGCGCGCCGCGCGGCTCGAGCTGGCGCGGGCGCCTCAATATCCTCTGCAGGATGTCCGGTTCGCCGCGCGGCTGCGGATCAGCCGTACCGAGCGGGGCTGGCAGGTCGGGCTGCAACAGCTCGAGATGCAGCACGAGCGCGCGCGTCTGAGCATCAACGGGGCGCTCTCCGGAGACCTCTCGAGCTGGCAGCCGTCCATCGCCGCGCGCGCCGTGTTGACCGGCGCGGACGTTGCGTTCGTCGAAAGACTCCTCGGTGAGGGTCTCGGGCAGGCATTCGGCGCCGGTGCGGCGCGCCTCACGGGCGGGCGCATCGAGAGCGCGCAATTCGAGCTGCGCGGTGCTGTTGGCAATGAGCTGCTGGCGAGCGCCGACGCCAACCGGTTCAGCGGCTCCGTGAGGCTGCGGGACGCAACCCTCTCGGGCGGTGAGCTGTGGCCCGATGCCGACGGGGTCGATGCGCGCATCGATTGGCACGGCTCCCGAATTCACGCGCTCATCGAGAAGGGGCGTGCGGGACCTCTGCAGCTCGAGAGCGCAAAGGCCGACTGGGACGCGCGCGGCGAGCGTGCCGCGCACCTGGCCGCGCGTCTTGCCGGGCCTCTGCAGGAGGCCCTGGCGTGGCTGCGGAATCACCCGCAGGTCCAGCAGTACACGCCGCGCATCCAGGACATCGACCTGGCCGGGGAGGCGTTGCTCGATCTTGGGGTCACGGTGCCGGCGATGGCTGCCAACATGCCCGCAGCGCACACGCCGGACATTCAGGTCCGCGCTACGGCGGTGCTCAGTCGAGGGCGGCTGCAACCGGCGGCCGGAATCGCGCCCATCGAAGCCGTGCGCGGCACGCTTGCCTTCGATGCCGGTCATTTGCTGCGTTCGACTCTCACGGGAACGTGGCTTGACGGGCCGGTCACGTTGCGTGTCAGTGAGCGCCGCGAGCACGGGTTGCCGTTGGTGGCGATTCAGGGGCGCGGGTTGCTGCCGGCGCGGCAGATCGTGCTCGCCGCCACCGCCAGGGGTGCTGCCGGCGAGAACGCGGACCTCGAGGGCAACATCGATTGGAGCGGGGAGCTTGCATACTTGCCCGGGAGCGACTCGCAGCCTCCGCAATGGCGCATGCGTCTGGACTCGAACCTCGTCGGTGTGGCTAGCGGCCTCGCGGAACCGCTTGCCAAGGCGGCGGGCGCCGCTCTAGCGCTGCATATGGAGGCCCTGGGGACCGCAGCTGCGGCGCAGCTGCGGGTGAGCCTGGGCGACCGGCTGCGCGGCCTGTTGGCGCTCCAGAGGGGCGACGCTACAACCTGGCGCATCGAGCGCGGCGACGTTCGCTTCGGCACGACAGCCGCAACGCTGCCTGCCGAGCCTGTGGTGTTGGTCGAGGGCCGGGTGAGCCGACTGGATCTGCCGGCGTACATCGCCGCCTGGGACCAGCTGCGCCAGGACCCGGCGGCGCCCGCCGTGCAAGCCCAGCTCGTTGCCGGTGAGCTGTGGGCCGCCGGCCGCAGCTATTCCGAGGTGACCCTGCTGACCGACCGCACCGCGGCCGCTGCGGAGCTGCAACTGCAGTCGCCTGACATCGCGGGGGTGGCGCGTTGGCCTGCGGGCAAGAGCGGCGCGCACCCGCTGGAGCTGCACTTCACGCGGCTCAGTGTCCCGGAGCGCACCGCCGCCGGCGGCGGGCTGCTCGCCGCGCTGGGTCCCGCTACGGACCTCGTTATCGACGACCTCATATGGGAGGGGCATTCCGTCGGGCGCTTCGCGGCGACGCTCGTGGCACTCGATGACACCTTGGACGTCAGCGACATGCGCCTGACCGGAAGCACGCAGGAGGCGCGCG
>VBNY01000146.1:6706-14416 GCA_005877705.1 Gammaproteobacteria bacterium | reverse complement strand
GCGGGCGAGGTCGCGCAGGCCATCTCGAGGGAGGCCTCGGCTCGCGGCCTCGAGCTGCGCCTGGTGCGCAACGGCTCGCGCGGAGCCTACTGGCTCGAGCCGCTCGTGGAAGTCGCCACCGCTGGCGGGCGGCTCGCGTATGGGCCCGTGATGCCCGCCGACGTGCCGGGTCTGTACGCGGCGGATTTCTTGAACGGTGGCCAGCACCCGTTGGCTCTCGGGCCGACGGATTCCATCCCGTGGCTGGCGAGCCAGCAGCGCCTCACTTTCGCCCGCGTCGGTGTGATTGATCCGACGAGTGTGGCCGACTATGTGATCCACGGCGGCTACCAGGGGCTGCGGCGAGCGCTGTCGCTGGGCCTCGAAGCCATCGTTCAGGCCGTCAGCGACTCCGGCCTGCGCGGGCGCGGGGGTGCGGCGTTTCCAACCGGCATCAAGTGGAAGACGGTCCTCGAGCAGCGCGCGGCGCAGAAGTACGTCACCTGCAATGCCGATGAGGGTGATTCGGGTACGTTCTCCGATCGCATGGTGATGGAAGGCGACCCGCTGTCGCTCGTGGAAGGCATGACCATTGCGGGCATCGCGGTGGGCGCGACGCAGGGCTACATCTATCTGCGGGCCGAGTACCCGCACGCGTATCGCGCGTTGAATCATGCCATCGCCGCGGCCTATCAGGCGCGCTACCTCGGCGCCGATGTCATGGGCAGCGGCAAGCGTTTCGATCTGGAAGTGCGGCTCGGCGCCGGTGCCTACATCTGCGGCGAGGAGACCTCGATGCTCGAGAGTCTCGAAGGCAAGCGCGGTGAGGTGCGCGTGCGCCCGCCGCTGCCGGCGATCAAGGGGCTGTTTGGACAGCCGACGATCGTCAACAACGTCATCACCCTGGCGACGGTGCCGACGATCCTGCACCAGGGCGCGGAGTTCTATAAGAACTTCGGTATGGGTAAGTCGCGTGGCACGCTGCCGGTGCAGCTGGCCGGCAACATCAAGCGCGGCGGCCTGGTCGAGCGCGCCTTCGGCCTCAGCCTGCGCGAGCTGCTGTACGACTACGGCGGCGGATCGGCCTCGGGCCGGCCGATTCGGGCCGTGCAGGTCGGCGGGCCGCTCGGCGCCTACGTCCCGGCATCGCAGTTCGGCACGGCCGTCGATTACGAAGCCCTCGCGGGCATCGGCGCGATGCTCGGCCACGGCGGCATCGTCGTGTTCGACGACACCGTCGACATGGCGCGCATGGCGCGTTATGCGATGGAATTCTGTGCGGTCGAGTCGTGCGGCAAGTGCACGCCGTGCCGGATAGGCTCGACGCGCGGCGTCGAAGTCATCGACCGCATTCTGGATGGAGTGGAAAGCGAGCGGAACGTGCAGCTGCTCGAGGACCTGTGTGAAACCATGCTGCAGGGCTCGCTGTGCGGGCTGGGCGGCATGACGCCGTTCCCCGTGCAGAGCGCGCTCAAGCACTTCCGGGACGATTTCCGCGCACGCACGCGGCATTGAGGCCGCGCGCACCGACGACGCAAGCGGAGGAGACTAGAGATGTTTGCAATCGATTATGAGGATCTCGGCACTCCGGAAGCGGTGCCCAGCGGCGCTGCGGTGACGCTCGAGATCGACGGCCAGCCGGTCACTGTGCCTGAGGGTACCTCCGTGATGCGCGCCGCCGCGCTCGCGGGCGTCAAGGTGCCAAAGCTGTGCGCCACCGACACCTTGAAGGCGTTCGGCTCGTGCCGCCTGTGCCTCGTCGAGATCGAGGGCCGTAAGGGTTATCCGGCCTCGTGCACCACGACCGTCGCGCCGGGAATGAAGATCCGGACGCAGTCCGAGAAGCTCATGCAGCTGCGCCGCGGCATGATCGACCTGTATGTGTCGGATCACCCGCTCGAGTGCGCCACCTGTCCGGCCGACGGCCACTGCGAGCTGCAGGACATGGCCGCTGTGGTGGGTGTGACCGAGAGTTCCTATGCGCGCGGCGCCATGCATCGCCCAGCTGCAAAGGACGAAAGCAATCCCTACTTCGCCTTCGACCCCACGCTGTGCATCGTGTGCTCGCGCTGCGTGCGCGCCTGCGACGAAGTGCAGGGGACATTCGCCCTCACCATCCAGGGCCGCGGCTTCGAGTCGAAAGTGGCGGCGAGCCAGGATCAACCGTTCCTGGAATCCGAGTGTGTCTCCTGCGGCGCGTGCGTGGAGGCCTGCCCGACCGCGGCGCTCATCGAGAAATCGATCATCGGCTTAGGTGCACCGGAGCGCGCCGCGACCACCACCTGCGCCTATTGCGGCGTAGGCTGCAGCTTCAAGGCGGAGCTGCGCGGCGAGGGCGCGGATACGGAAGTGGTGCGCATGGCGCCCGATCGCGCGGGCCACGCCAACCACGGTCACGCCTGCGTCAAGGGGCGCTTCGCCTGGGGCTATGCGACGCACGCCGACCGGGTGCTCAAGCCCATGGTCCGCAAGAACATCCGCGATGAGTGGCGCGAAGTCTCCTGGGAGGAGGCGATCGGCTACGGTGCGAGCGAGATCCGCCGCATCCAGGCGAAGTACGGCCGCGACTCGGTCGGCGGCATCACCTCCTCGCGCTGTACCAACGAGGAGACCTTCCTGGTACAGAAGCTGGTGCGAGCCGCCTTCGGAACCAACAACGTCGATACCTGCGCGCGGGTGTGCCACTCGCCGACTGGCTATGGGCTGAAGAACACTCTCGGGGAGTCCGCCGGCACGCAGGCGTTCGATTCCGTCATGAAGGCGGACGTGATCATGATCATCGGCGCGAACCCCACCGACGGGCACCCGGTGTTCGCCTCGCAGCTGAAGCGCCGCCTACGCGAGGGCGCGAAGCTGATCATCGCCGACCCGCGCGAGATCGCCCTGGTGCGCACGGCGCACATCGAAGCCGACGTGCACCTGCAGTTGAAGCCCGGCACCAATGTCGCGCTCCTGAATGCGCTCGCACACGTGGTCGTGACCGAAGGCCTGACCAAGGAGGCGTACGTGGCCGAGCGCTGCGAGCCGGAGTCGTTCGCGAAGTGGCAGGCGTTCGTCGCCGAAGAGCGCAATTCGCCAGAGGCCTCGGAAGCCATCACGGGCGTGGCTGCGGAGCGTGTGCGCCGCGCGGCGCGCCTGTACGCCACCGCTGGCAACAGCGCCATCTACTATGGCCTCGGCGTCACCGAGCACAGCCAGGGCACGACCGCGGTCATGGGCATCGCCAACCTCGCCATGTCCACCGGCAACCTGGGGCGCGAAGGCGTCGGCGTGAACCCGCTGCGCGGGCAGAACAACGTGCAGGGCTCGTGCGACATGGGCTCCTTCCCCCATGAGTTCAGCGCCTACCGCCACGTGTCCGATCCGGTCGTGCGCAAGTCGTTCGAAGACGCCTGGGGGGTGCAACTGCAGTCCGAACCGGGCCTGCGCATTCCCAACATGTTCGAGGCGGCGCTCGATGGCACGTTCAAGGGCATGTACGTACAGGGCGAGGACTTCGTGCAGTCCGACCCCAACACGCACCACGTGAGTGCGGCGATGGCTTCACTCGAGTGCGTCATCGTGCAGGACCTGTTCCTCAACGAGGTCGCGAAGTTCGCACACGTATTCCTGCCGGGCTCCTCGTTCCTGGAGAAGGACGGCACCTTCACCAATGCCGAGCGGCGCACCTCGCTCGTGCGCAAGCTCATCGAGCCCCTGGCCGGTTATCAGGACTGGCAGATCACCTGCATGCTGTCCGAGGCGCTCGGCTATCCGATGCATTACGACCACGCCAGCGAGATCATGCAGGAGATCGCACGGCTCACGCCGACCTTCGCGGGCATGACCTTCGAGAAGATCGGTCGACTGGGGAGCATTCAGTGGCCGTGCAACGACGCCGCCCCCGAGGGCACGCCGACGATGCACGTCGGCCAGTTCGTCCGCGGCAAGGGCAAGTTCTGGCCGACCGAGTACGTGCCCACCAGCGAGCGCTCGACCAGCCGTTTCCCGCTGATCCTCACCACCGGCCGGATACTGACGCAATACAACGTCGGTGCGCAGACGCGCCGCACCAACAATGTGGTCTGGCATACCGAGGACCTGCTGGAGATCCATCCGCACGATGCCGAGGAGCGCGGCATCAGCGACGGGGACTGGGTGGGCCTCACCAGCCGCGCCGGCGAGACCGTGCTGCGCGCGAAGGTTTCCGAGAAGATCGCGCCGGGTGTGGTGTACACCACGTTCCATTTCCCAGAGACCAACGCCAACGTCGTCACGACCGAGAACTCAGACTGGGCGACCAACTGCCCGGAGTACAAGGTCACCGCAGTCGAGGTGGTGCTGGTCAACCAGAAGGACGCGTGGCAGAAGCGCGCGCAGGCCGAGCGCGCGCTGCCGCGGCCTGCACGTCGGCGCAAGCCGGATCGCGCGCCCGCCTGACACCATCCACGGGCGGGCTCGATGTCAGCTGAGGATCTGGTCGTTCGGGGCAAGCCCGCTGCCGCCGCTGCTGACGGTGGTGCGCAGACGCCGGGTGCGGCACAGGTGAGTGCCGAGGTCAGCATCGACCGTTGGGCCCGCGGCACTACGGCGCATACGACAGACGAGGTCGCCGAGGAAATTCCTGTCGCGCTCATCTACCAAGGCGTCCCCCACGTCGTGATGCTCGCCACGCCGGCGAACCTCGAAGACTATGCAGTCGGCTTCACGCTGAGCGAAGGCTTGGTCGCCCGTCCTGACGAAATCCGCGCCGTGGAGGTGACCTACGGAGCAGGGGTCGCCGACGTGCGCGTTGCGGTCGCCTGGGAGCGCTTTACGGAGTTGCTGCACCGGCGGCGCAACCTCACCGGCAGAACCGGTTGCGGCCTGTGTGGAGCGGAGACCGCCGAGGAAGCTATCCGCGAGTGTGGCCCGGTGGGACCCGGCCCGACGGTCGCCATCGCAGATCTGCACGCGGCCATCGAGCAGCTCGGCTCCATGCAACCGATCAACACCCGTACCGGCAGCGTGCACGCCGCGGCGTGGGTTGTGCCGGGGCGAGGCATTCACCTCGTGCGCGAAGACGTTGGGCGTCACAACGCGCTCGACAAGACGATCGGCGCGTTGGTGCGCGAGCGGGCGGATTTCTCTTCCGGGTACATGCTCATCACCAGCCGCGCGAGCTACGAGATGGTCCAGAAGAGCGCCACAGTCGGCATTTCCTTTCTGGTAGCGCTTTCGGCTCCTACGGCATTCGCCGTGCGCTTGGCGCAGAAAACCGGGTTGACGCTGGTCGCGTTCGCGCGTCGGGATCAGCACGTGGTCTATGCGCACCCGCAGCGCTTGAGATGACGGGCGGTCGCTACAACGAACCGGGAACTGCATGAACATCGATCTGCTCATCAAGATGGTCAACGAGATCAGCGCGTTCTTTGCCGTCGAGACCGACCAGGACCAGGCCGTCCGCAGCGTTGCTCACCATCTGAAGCGCTACTGGGAGCCCCGGATGCGCGTCCAGATCATTGCCTACTATGAGCAGCGCCAGGGCGCAGGCCTGGTCGAGCTGGCGAAGAGAGCCGTGGCGCAGCTCGCGGCCGAGAGCAAGGCAACAGGCACGCAGACCGCGGGCGTGAGTCCAAAACCCGATTCCGCGCGATGACGCAGCCGCGTCATCCCGCGCAGCCCCGGCAGGCTGCGGCCGCGGCACCCCAGGCAGGCGGCAGCCCCTCACCGCCGTTCCGCTTCTACGACAATCGTCAGAAGTACCTCGCCTTCGTCAACACCGTGAATGAGAAGCCTGCGATCGCGCGCCGCGCGGCGCAGGAGCTCGGCCACCTGCGCCCCGCGCCGCCCGCGCTGCGCATGTTCGACGCAGGCATGGGGGATGCGACGGTGCTGGCGCGCCTGCTGCGCAGCACCCACCGCATGTTTCCCACCGTGCCGCTGTTGGTGGTCGCGAAAGAGATCAGCCTCGAGGATGTGCGCCTCGGACTCGACAAGATGCCGGACCGCTTTCACGAGCATCCCGCGACGGTGCTGGTGATCACCAACCTGCACTACGCGGAAGCCCCGCGCCTCATGCCGCGCGAGGCACCGTCGGCTGCGGCCGTCAACTGGCAGGAAGTTCGCCTGACCGGCAACTCCGCCCACGAATACGCCGAGCAGATCGAGCAGCTCGGACCGGTCCTCGCACACGGCTGGCAGACGAAGCCAAGCCCGAGGACGGGAAACCCGACCTACGTGCGGCCGTCCGTGCTGGTCATCTATCGCCAAGATCATGAGTTCCTGCTGGATGCCGTCGTGCCGAGGCCCGGCCACACGTTGCACACGTACGATCTGATCCTGGCCTCCCAGCCGTGGCGTGCACGCATGTCCGCCCTGTTCAAGGCACAGAAAGTGCTGGCGCCGCTGGCGAGGAGCCTGATCCCGGGCGGCCGCATGCTGGTGATCCAGTCCTACGGCAAGGACCCGGGCCTCGAGATCATTCAGAGGCTCTGGCCCGGCGAGAACCCCTTCCAGGTCGATCGCCACGAGTTGCTGGCCGCGCTCAGGGCGGAACTCGGTCCCGAGCAGCGCGACTTCGTGCTCACGGACTTGCCGGATGAGGAAGCGGTGTTCCGTTACGACATGCACACGTTGCCGTCCGAGATCTGCGACCGGATCGGGACCTCCACCCTGTTCGCGGCGTGGAACGCGGCGATCTACGTAAACCAGATCGAAGACGAGCGCCTCGACCCGGTGGTGCAGACCGGCGGCTATCTCGAGGCGACCCAGGCAGTGCTGCAGAAGCATGGCGGGCTGTGGTTCAACGATGAGACCTTCACTGTCATCCGCCGCAAGCCGTGAGCCGAGCGCCGGGGTGCGCGCGGCCCGGCCGACGCTTTATGAAAAATATGTGCCCAGCGACCGATCCGGCTCGACGCGCCACCGCCTCGGATGAGATCCTTGAGAGCCTTGTTCGCGGCCACCCGCGCTAGTTTGCTGCACCCATGAAGAAAGCGCTGATCTGCGGCTCGGTGGCGTTCGACACCATCATGGTGTTCGCCGACCGCTTCAGCAATCACATCCTGCCCGACAAGATCCACATGCTGAACGTGTCCTTCCTGGTGCCGCACCTGCGCCGCGAATACGGCGGCTGCGCCGGCAATATCGCCTACAACCTGCGCCTCCTCGGGGACGAGGGCTATCCCATGGCGACCGTCGGGCGGGACTTCGGGGCCTATCGGGACTGGATGACCGAGACCGGCGTGCCGCTCGACTACCTCCGGGTCATCGAGTCCGAGCACACCGCCCAGGCCTTCATCACCACGGATCTGGATGACAATCAGATCACCGCGTTCCACCCTGGCGCCATGCAGCACTCGCATGCCAACAAGGTCGCGGACGCGAACGACATCGCCCTGGGGATCGTGGCGCCCGACGGGCGCGAGGGCATGGTGCAGCACGCGGAACAGTTCGCCGCCGCCGGCATTCCCTTCATTTTCGACCCGGGCCAGGGCCTGCCGCTGTTCGACGCTCAGGACTTGAGCCGCTTCCTCGAGCTCGCGAGCTGGGTGGCCGTGAACGATTACGAATGGCAGCTCATCCAGCAGAAGACCGGCTGGAGCGTGCCCGATGTCACCGCGCGCGTCGAGGCACTCATCGTGACCCGTGGCGCGGCCGGATCCGTCATTTACACTCAGGACCACACGCTCGAGATTCCGGCGGCCAAGCCAAAGGCCGTCGTCGATCCGACCGGATGCGGAGATGCTTACCGTGCCGGGCTCATGCCCG